>CALBLM010000337.1 GCA_937895695.1 uncultured Megasphaera sp. | reverse complement strand
CTCATCGTCGTTCGTCAAGACAACACGACCATCAAGGGCTGGGATGATATTACCGGTAAACAAGTTGCCGTACAGGCCGGTTCTAAACCCGCTGATTTTGCCGAAAAACAAGGGGCTGTCTTGAAGCAATTCGATGCCAATTACCAATGCCTGCAAGAACTGCAAACCGGTGCCAGTGAAGCCGTTGCCATTGATAAAGCCGTGGCTCTTTACTATATTTCTAAAGGCGGCTTATCGGACTTGAAAGTCGTTGGAGAACCGAAAAAATTAGCCGGCTCTGCCATGGCAATTGACAAAGGTCATGAAAAAGAGCTCGAAAGTATCAATAAAGCACTGGCTGAAATTAAAGCCGACGGTACGTATACCCAGCTGTACAAAAAATGGTTCGGCGTCGAACCAACTGCAGAAGAACTACAATAACAATCATGCAAAAACAGGACTGTACCTAAGGAAATATTCCCTATGGCAACAGCCCTGTTGTTTATATTAAAATTCCTTCTAAATGATCACATTCATGCTGAATAATCTGCGCTGTCCATCCCGTATAGGTTCGACGGCGTTTTTTCATGTTAACATCTTCATAGGATACAACAATTTTTCGATATCGCGTCGTCTGCCGCGTTCCCAGCAACGAAAGACAACCTTCTTCCGTCACATAGGGATCGCTTTTTTTCTCTATCACTGGATTTATAAAAATGGTATCGCCCTGTTCTGTATGTACAACAATGATATTTTTTAATACGCCAATCATGTTCGCAGCCATTCCCACACATTCTTGCCGATGGGCTGCCAGCGTATCCAGTAAATCTTGCGATACTGGTAAATCGTCTCGTGTCGCTGCTTGTGACTTTCTCCCCAAAAATATAATATCTCGCACAATATCTCGTATCATTCAGCCTTCTTCCTTTCTATATGCCTGTCTATTATTTCACAACTACTTATCCCAATCCTATAAAATCGTATAAACCCATATTTTTTCTCGCCTGTCTGATTCTGGGAACAAATCTTGACAGGATATGCATTCTTCCAAATGCAGCCGTACATGGTGTGCCAAATACGCTGCTGTATCTTCATACAAATAATAAAAACACAAATATATTTTCCTCGGTTTTTGCTGCCATGAATCGATGAGTTTCCCTAAAACCCGTTTCAATGTATGCAGCGCAAAAGGATTAAAGAAAAAACAACACGTTACATGGTTTGGAACGTCATATGTTGCGGCATCTGCCAACACAAAGGAAACGCGGTTACCGGAAACGGCTGTTTGTAAATTAGCCATCGCTTTTTTCCATAATCTCCTATCATACTCAATACCAATCGCATGACATCCTATCTGATAAGAAAGGAAAAAACTAACTCTTCCTTTGCCACTGCCGTAATCTAACAGCGTGCTTTTTTTACGAATATAACCGCTGTTAGCCAGCCGTTCTAACACGCTATACTCGGTCGGTTCATAGGGATGATGCTCTCCATCGGCCTGACTATCATCCCGACCCGTTGTTTTTATATGCAAAATGTGTTCCCACTCTTGTTCTGTTGCAATCATATAATAAAATCCATTCTCATCTGTTTATAACGTACACAATTTTTTTATGCTAATATTTCCATTCCATCTTTCCCAGTTTCATCCATCCTATGGGATGTCTTTATTATACTATATGAATATGACTAAAACTATGGCATATACGGGTATACATACATACCGTTTTTATAGCACAGTACGTTACAAATTTAACAAATAGAGCAAAAAAATGATACTCTGCGTTAACTAGACAAAATAGTTGTAAAAACATAAAAAATTAGTAGTAAAAGTATATAAAGATAATAAGATAGGTTCTTGTTGCTAGACGTATAAACCATTACAATAAATACATACGAAAGATGCGTATAAAACATAGCTTGCTTACCAAGTTTCTACATAGATAGAAGGAGCGTTTGGATATGAATATCCCTGCTAATACTGTATTAAAAAATCATCTATTAACCACAGCTGATGAAAACACGTCCCGTATCATTATGGAAAGTGTGCCAGGCCGCCAAATTACGTTAGCCCATATTATTGCCAGCCCTGATCCGATTTTATACCGGAAATTAGGACTGGACCCTAATGTAGATTATAAAAATTCAGCCATTGGCATCTTATGTCAAACACCGTATGAAACGGCAATTATTACTGCAGATATTGCACTAAAAGCTGCAGCCATTCGATTAGGATTTGTCGATCGGTTCAGCGGAACATTAGTCGTAACTGGTTCTATTTCTGACGTTTCCATTGCCTGGGAACAGTCACTCGCCTATGCGTCTACAACTCTTGGATTCGACGTCTGCTCTATTACTAAGGCGTAACCTATATAACAACGATACATAGAAAGGAGGATAGTATGCCATGAAAAAAATCATGCTAGTCGGTCGTACCGGTGCGGGAAAAACCACCTTGACTCAAGCATTAAAAGGGAAAAAAATCACGTATCATAAAACACAATATGTATATTATCATGATGTTATCATTGATACACCAGGAGAATATTGTGAAAACCCGGCATTAGCGCGGGCATTGATTGTTTATTCCCATGAAGCAGATATCATTGGCCTATTGGTAAACGCCGCAGAACCATATAGTTTATATAGTCCCAATATTGTATCCCTGAGTTCCCGTGAAGTCATCGGTATTGTAACGCATATTCACGATACCTATGCAAATCTTCCACAAGCTGCATTATGGCTTGAAAATACAGGTTGCAAGAAGATTTTTTATGTAGACTCCGTAACTGGTGAAGGGATTCCTACCTTGTTGGCATATTTAAAAGAAGACGGAGATACATTACCTTGGGATGAAAAATACGCCTTGGAAGTCGAAGAAGAAACTCAACATCTGCATGATGCAGACCATGCCGTATAAAAAGGAGGATACATTATGTTTCCATATATTTGTGAATTTGTCGGTACGTTTCTCTTGCTTTTACTTGGTAATGCCGTTGTTGCCAACGTTCTTTTAAATAAGTCCAACTTTAAAGGCGGCGGATTGGGAATGATTACATGCGCCTGGGGGTTGGCTGTCATGATTCCGGCGTATATTTTTGGATTCCATTCGGGAGCACACTTTAATCCCGCATTAACATTAGGATTAGCTGTAGGCGGTCTGTTCCCGTGGGATATGGTTCCCGGGTTTGTGATTGCCCAAATGGCCGGCGGTTTTTGCGGTGGCGCATTAGTATCGATTATGTTCCATGATCAATTTGCAGCCACAGAAGATCAAGCAACAAAATTAGGCGTATTTTGTACATCACCAGCTGTCCGTAATCTGCCACTTAACTTTTTAAGTGAATTTATCGGTACCTTTGTCCTTTTATTTGCGATTCTCGGCATCAGTACATCAGCCGGCTTAAATCCATCTCCTAGCGAAGGGTTAGCTATTGGCATGAGTAATTTATATGTATTTGCAATTATTGTCTCTATCGGTCAATCTTTCGGTGGCCTTACAGGATATGCCATTAATCCCGCTCGTGATTGGGGACCTCGTCTGGCACATACTCTCATGCCTATTCCCGGAAAAGGTTCTTCCCATTGGAAAGATTATGCTATCATTCCGTTAGCCGGTCCGATTTGCGGGGCCATTGCCGGTGTTTTATTCTATCAATTTATTTTCTCCTTTGCCTAATGGCATAGACAGACTGAGCCGTTTTTAGGCTCAGTCTTTTTTATCAGGAGGGATCTCTCTATGGATCATTCATTACAAGATTTTTTTACATCCTTAGACCAACTCTATACACAAGGAAAAACAAATCAAATTGAACCTTTTTTAAAACGCACCTTAGCAGAGCATCGTATTTGCTGTGGCGGACATGATCCGATTTTTACAGCTGCATTACATGAATTAGGTACGTACTATCGAGGTGTCAGCCGGTACGCCGAATCAGCAAAAGCCTTTGAAGAAGCCGGCCAAGATATTTTAAGTTATGGAACGAAAGATACAATAGATTATGCAACAAATCGCATCAATTTAGGCGGTACACTGCGTCTGATGAAACAATACAGCCAAGCTTTACGGCTGTACGAAGAAGCTCGTAACATTTATATGCGCTTGGAAGGCCGTCAAAGTTATCATTACGCAGCCGTTCTCAATAATATATCCTTAATCTATCTCGATACCCAAAACTATTCCTCAGCTTTTTCGTATGCCAATGAAGCACTGCAAATTATTTCTATTCTGCCAGGATATACAGAAGAACGAGCGATTTCTCTTGTCAACCGCGGCACAGCGCAGTACTATCTAAAAAACACTGAAGCTGCCTGGCAAGATGCAACAGCGGCCTTAGCGTTATATGATTCACTCGATGAAAAAGGAATTCATTATACGAACGCCCTCAATCTATTGGGTACCTTAGAATTCGAAAAAGGGAATACCCAAAAAGCGTATCATTTATTTATGCAGGCTGCCAAAGCCATAGAAGCTGTGTTTGGTAAAAACGATGATTATTTCAAAGCCTATCAAAATGCTCAAAAAGCTACACAAATACAAGCTACACCGCCCTCTCCACCCATATCCCCCAGCACATCATCTGCAAAATCGCAGTCTTCCCTGCCAGCAAACGGATTAGGCCTAACTATCTGCCGAGACTATTATGAAACCATCGGCAAACCGATGCTGCAACAACAATTTGCCCAAGTATATGATCGTATTGCCGCAGGACTCGTCGGCGATGGTTCCGAATGTTTGGGATTTGATGATGAAATTTCCCAAGACCATGATTGGGGACCCTCATTTTGCATTTGGCTGACAAACGAAGATTATGCTAAATTCGGACAAGACCTGCAAAAGGCATATATGCAACTGCCCAAAGAATTCCATGGGTATATCCGCCGTACAACACCTGGTGGCGAAGGCCGGGTCGGCGTCTTTCGTATTTCTGATTTTTATCGTCAATTTATTGGCTCATCTCATGCACCACAAACGATGCTAGAATGGAATCGAATTCCCGAACCGTACTTAGCCAAAGCAACAAATGGGGAAGTGTTTACAGATCCCTTAGGCCAATTCACAACGATTCGTAACCAACTGCTGCAATTTTATCCTGAAGATGTGCGGTTAAAAAAGATTGCCGTCCGCGCCGCCGTGATGGCACAAAGCGGGCAGTATAATTACAGTCGCTGTCTGAAACGACAGGAAATCGTGGCGGCAAATTGTGCCCTGTATGAGTTTGTACAAGCAACAAATTCGATGGCTTATTTGTTAAATAAACGCTATATGCCATTTTATAAATGGGCTCACCATGGATTACAGACACTTCCCAAGCTGTCCTTCCTTCATGATAAACTGCAGCAATTGTGTACAAGCCAAGATACACAGCAACGTATCGCTCTCATTGAAGATATTTGCGTAGACATTCGTGATGAATGGCGTCTTCAAGGCATTGTTGACGGCCCCAATGATTTTTTAATTACTTATTGCAAAGATATCGTAGCTAAAATTCATGATCCTGCATTACGCGCCATGCATATAATGCAAGAACAATAAGGAGAAACTATGATGACAGAAATACCAAAAACAAAAGAAGAACTCATTGCAAAACTGATCGATATGGAATGGCAAATGTTTACAGCCGTGCATAACACAGCCCATCGTGCTCTTTGCCAAGACGATCAGAAAACATTCGTTATCATGCGCATGAGCCAATTTATGGCTTGGGATATCGATACACTCTGCCACTATTACGGTGATGTGTATGATGCCTTCGTGCACGAGCATAATATCATGACCGATAAATATGGATACATGATGGCCTATACCTATCCTGCTGAATATGAGTGCATCAAAGATGAATTGCCAGCTATTAGCATGAAAAAACGACAATTCATTATTCAAATTTTGCGGCAACAACTGCATTGGTTAACAGAAACAGCAACGTCCTACCCCAACATCCTTCGGAATGGCCGTCCTATCCGACAATCCCAAGCATTGAACGGAGCCGTATCGTTTGAAGTATATGCCAAATGCGAACTCATGACCTATTCGTTCGACACCTTAACTGCCTTATGGGCTCACATGCAGCATCTCAAATCCCAAGGACGTAATCTGAATGAAGAAATCTTGACCTATACAGCTAAATTATATGGATTCACCAGTATTGCTGCGTTATAAATAAAGACTAAGTACTAAAAAACGGTTCTATAATAAATGTTGGGGTCTTGTGGACATCCGTATTCACAAGACCCCTTA
>CALBLM010000336.1 GCA_937895695.1 uncultured Megasphaera sp. | reverse complement strand
TGTCCTCGTAGGCCAAAGCGACGACTTGAAAATGATGGTTGCCTCGGTACACAACCATCTGCGCCGTGAATCCTATCAGAAACAATGCTATGACAAACGGATTGAAAAGAATATCATCGAAAACAATACCGTGACGGATTTACCCGAAGCCGTCCTGGCTTCCGAAGGCGCCTGCCCGGAACAGTGCTGCTTGCAAAATGAAATGAAATGGCAGATGACCAAGGCCATGGAACAATTGCCGGACATGCATTACCGGATTATTTGGCGGCATTTTTTTCAAGGCGATTCATACCAAAAAATCGCAGAAGAATATCACATCAGCAAAAGTACCGTCCGAGATTACGTCAAACGCAGCCTCGCGCAGATGAAACACTATCTGACAGAAGAAAAAATGGTCATCTAATCGCCCCTAATCGCTAAGGGACGGCAGCAATAGGAGAATGTATATCCCCTGTTGCTGCCGTCCCTTTTTGCTTGCCCCCCAAGAAGAGATATGCCTGACAAATACAGTATATATATGATATAATGACAACATGCATGGCATCATGCCGTGCAAGGTACATGATAGTGTGAGGAGTGAGTACATGGACGAAATTCAGTTGTCAGTCATTATTCCGGCATATAATGCAGAAAAAACAGTGGGGCGGTGTTTGGATTCGATACTACAGTCTGTACAGCAGGCGTCAGCAGAGATTATTTGTGTGGATGATGGTTTAAAAGTATAAGACCCTGAAGACGATTATAATATAGGGGGAAAGCATGGGAAAATATAACTATTTGGCAAAAAATATAAGTTTGTTGGCATTGAGCAATTTTGCTACTAAAGCTTTGAGCTTTTTTTTAGTACCACTGTATACAACTGTTTTATCTACAACTGACTATGGTATATATGATTTGTTTTATACTACGGTTGGCGTATTGTTACCA
This sequence comes from uncultured Megasphaera sp., assembly GCA_937895695.1. Classification (GTDB taxonomy): domain Bacteria; phylum Bacillota; class Negativicutes; order Veillonellales; family Megasphaeraceae; genus Megasphaera. Next base: position 1,185 of record CALBLM010000336.1, on the reverse strand, counting down.
ATATTGACACTTAATATTCAAGAGGGTGTTTTACGTTATGCATTAGATAAAGACTTTGACAAAGATGCTGTTGTCACCGTTGGTTTTCGGTATCTTTTGATAGGAGCCTTTATTGTCGGTGCAGGTCTTGTAATCAATGGCATATTTTCTGTTAGTATGCTTTTAGAGCAGTATGGAATTTATTTTCTGTTAATTTTTATAATACAAGCCTTGTCAGGAATGGTTACTTTTTATACGCGAGGAATCGGTCATATTAGTGATTTGTCTATTACCAGTGTGATTACATCCGTTGTAACTATTACACTAAATATTGTATTTTTACTTGTTTTTGAGTGGGGATTAATTGGATATTTCCTAGCGAATATTTTGGGCCCTTTAGCACAATGTGTATATTTAATTTTTCGTGGACGAATGTTGCAGCAAACACATTGGTTGAAATCATATTCAGTAGAATCTAGGCTGTTGATACTGTATTCACTGCCACTTATTGCGAATAGTTTGGCTTGGTGGGTAAATAATTCATCAGATCGGTATATTGTTATTTTCTTTTGTGGCATAGCGGCTAATGGTATTTATTCTGTCGCATCCAAAATTCCCTCAATTCTTGCTGTTTTTCAGTCCATATTCAGTCAAGCTTGGACTTTGTCAGCTGTTCAGGATTTTGATCCGGAAGACTCCCAAGGCTTTTTCGCAAACACCTATAAAGGGTATAATTTTTTGATGACCATAATATGTTCGTTATTGATAGTTTTAGACAAACCGTTGGCAAGTTTTCTGTATGCCAAAGACTTTTATACAGCTTGGCAATATGTACCATGGCTAACTATTGCGATTTTATTTGGATCTATGGCAGGCTATATTGGAGGAATTTTTGTTGCAGTAAAAAATTCTAAAATATTTGCATCATCAACACTAGTAGGAGCTGCAGTTAATGTTGTATTAAATTTTTTAGTAGTACCTATTATAGGACCACTAGGAGCAGCTATTTCGACAACTTTGTGCTATGTTATTGTATGGGGCATTCGCTTATTCCAATCACGAAAATATATTAAAATGAGAATAAATTTAATGCGTGATATTACAAGTTACATTATGTTGGGTATCCAAGCTGCTGGAATTTTATTCATTACAGAAACATGGGAACTGACTTTATTCTTAATAGGAACTTTTATATTGGTCTTAACA
>CALBLM010000335.1 GCA_937895695.1 uncultured Megasphaera sp. | reverse complement strand
TATGTCTGCGTCGGCCATTAGCAATGGCAATAAAATGAATCAGACTGTAGAAAATATAGATGCTACGCTGAACAAAGTGACCAATGGAACTAATACGACAGAAAAATTACAGACTGCGACCGATATTACCAACACAGCGAAAAATGGAACTATCAAAAATGATGCCAAAGATATCGAAAACATTGCTAGTGGAAATATCAAGAACAGTTCTGCTACTATGGAGACTACTGTCACTGGCAAAGCTACAGAATCTTATGGAGAATTGGAAACGACAGTTACTGGAGATGAGAAACATACCGTAAAGGGAAATCAGACCAATACCATTGGTGGTAATCAGACGACCACAGTGACTGGAGATATTTCTAATAATGCTAAGAACATCACCAATGAAGCCTCTGAAAAACTGACAGACAAAGTGGGAGATAATACTCGCGTACTGGACAAAGATGGCATTACCGATACGGTAGGCAAGACTTCTTTCAAACAGCGTATCGATGATATCATGATGGAAGCTAAGAGTGGCACTATCATTAGCGATGCGAAGAATATTGTGAACAAAGCTACTGAGAACATCACCAACGAATCTACCAATATTTCCAATAAAGCAACTGGTACGATTTCTAATAATGCCTCCGAAATCAAAAATGAGGCAGGCAAGTTGATTTCTAACAAAGTCGGTGAGAATACTTACCAGAATATCGAGGATGGGAAGATTAACGAATCTATCAAGAATGGTACGAAACAGAATCTGACACAATCGGATGCAGATAAGACGGAACATTCTGTGGTGGATGGTGACAATTCTTCTGTAACGAAACAGACTTCTACTACTATTGAAGAGGTAGTAACAGATGGAACTAATACCAATGCTTCTCTCAAAAATGCAAGTATGTCTGCAGAAACCATTACTAATGGAACTCAGACAAATACAGTAGCGTCTACAGCCAATGGAACTACATTTACTAATTCTGATGCAACAACTGCCATGACAGAAGGTGGAGCTACCAATACCACTATCAAAGGCAATACCATCACCACTGGCAAAATGACCATGGATTATGCCGATGTGATGAAAGACTTGGGCGTCAGAGGCAATGCGAACATTACAGGTAAGACTACCACGGGTTCTTTGGAAGTCACTGGTACTTCGACACTCAAAGGTGATGTGACCATGGAAAGCAACGCTACTGTAAAGAAAGACCTTACCGTGGAAGGCACTACAACTACAAATGATCTCAAAGTAACTCAAAATGCGACTATTGGCGGTACATTGGACGTAACCGGTAAAGCATCCTTTAAGGACTCTGTTGATGTAGCGAAAGACCTTACTGTTGGCGGTAACGCGACGATTACTGGCGATGTGACGGCAAAATCCTACAAAGTCGGCAACAAGACATACATTGATAGCAATGGCATCAATGCCAATGGGCAAGTCATCCGCAACGTAGGTGCTGGCGAAATTTCTGAAACCAGCACGGATGCGGTCAATGGCGGACAGCTCTTTGAAACGAATCGTCGAATTGAACAGGTTGATTCTCGCATAAATGAAGTGGGAGCTAATGCGGCGGCGATGGCCAATCTGAATCCGTTGGAATTTGATGCTGATTCTAAACTCAATGTAGCTGTTGGTGTAGGCAACTACCGCAATAAAACAGCTACGGCAATGGGTGTTTTCTATCGGCCGAACGAAGATGTGATGTTCAACGTATCTTCGACGATTGGGTCGAATGACAACATGGTCGGCGGCGGTGTATCTTTCCGCTTGGGAAGCGGCGGCAATAAGCAGAAAAACAAAGCAATTGCCGATGCGGCAGAACAAAACAAACAGCTCAAATCCCAAGTAGATACACTGCAGGCACAGATGGATGCACTCCTTTCGGTCATCAATCCGAACATGTCCAAGGATTTCCCTGATGTACCGGACAACCACTGGGCTTATGAAGCTGTATCCCGTCTTGCCGGTAATAACATCATTCAGGGCTATGAAGACGGCAAATATCATGGTGAACGAATCATGACTCGGTATGAAATGGCCGAAATCATTTATAAAGCATTGCAAAAAGGTGCCAAAGCCGAAGCGAAATTGATAGAAGAATTTAAGCCAGAACTTAAAGCAATGGCAGCTCATGAAAAAGCATAACTAGATAGATTGTATGGGTTAAATACTTTCTATATAAGACATTCCCCCTTTGCCGGATATGGTAAAGGAGGGAATGTTGTATTTGTTGTTTGGTGTAAATCCTGTCAATTCTTAACGATAGGGGGGGGGTAGATTTAACATAAGGAACTTGAAGATAGGTTTTAAACCATCCATGTTCTTGGGTGCAGAGAATGGTTGCATCATATGTGTGTTGAAATTGTTTGAGAGAACACATGCCCAGACCGTGTCCTTTTTGCGTCGTCGTAGGAAAGCCGTCGTCATCGATAGGAACGATCTCATCGTAACGATTTTGAATGCAAAATACGAGCACGGCAGTTTGCTGTTTGGCAATGATTTTAATATGTCGTTGAGAGACGGGCTGTCGCATACTGGCATGGATGGCATTTTCTATCAAGTTGGCAAAAACTATGGCTAAGTCCGAATCCAGTTCCGTTTGCAAAGAAATGTCAATTTTCGTAGTAACCGGGATGCCGTATTGTCGAGCTTTTTGGATATAGAATGTGAACGTAGCATTCAGCAGAGAATTTAGGCAAAAGCGTTCGATTTTAGTTTGAGAAAAGGAAGAATCTAATTGTGCAAGCAATGCCGTTGCTTGGGTAAATTGAGACGCCGTAATGAGTGATTCTAATTGGGTAAGGGTATCTGTTTTTTGTTCCAGTAGTTGATAAATTTGATGTTGTGACTGTTGCAGGGTTGTCGTATATTGGGACATGGATTCAAATTTTGTTTCTAGCTCTGCGTGCTTACGGTACTGTACCATTTCTTGTTCCATTTGAGAGAGGCCCTTGCGAATGCTCAAGCAAAATAGGAGCGTCGCCAGGGCAATTGCCGTACGGGGGAGAAAAAATGGCAAAGCTCCCTGTAAGGGTCGAGACATGACAAAATATATTTCATCCATAAATAGGGCAAAGGCAAAAATACTGAGATATTTCCAAAAATAGCGAGTACTAAGTTGGCAATAACGCACGAAGATCGCATGAAAATAGGTGCGAACGATAGGAAATACCATGGCATATAAGCCAATATATAATAGAATATGTGCCGTAAAATAGTTGGCATGTTCTGCCGGTGTAATAAAGAAAAATAAAATTCGCATAGCTACCGTATGCAGGGTAATCGTTAAAATTGAATAAAGACTAAAGATGAGAAGGTGCTGAAACCAATAGGGACGTAAGGTATAGACAGTTAGGACGAAGTACGGAATCCAACAGGTAACAGCGAGAATCTTATAAGAATAGAGTGTATACGGAAGGGTGTCGCTAAAAAATAAATATTGCGTCAACCCAATATCTAAAATAGCAATAACGCCATAACTGCACAATAAGCGATGGCGTGCTTGCTGGGATACAAAAGGCGATAAGGCTAAATAATGCAGGGCAACCGATGGTAGTTTAGATAGAGTAAATAAGAAGGCTGTTAGTGCTATCATTACGAATGCCTCCTTGAATCTGATTGGTTCAGTTCATGTTGAAATTTATGAAGTAACGCAAGAGCATCTTGAGTATTTTTTTCTTGGAGGAATGTTGCAAGAATACGAATTTGATGCCGCGTATCATGACGCAGAATAGACATACGGCGATACGATGCTTCTAGTGAGAGTGCATAGTGTTGGAGCTGTTGCATTTTATTTTGAAGCAAGATGTTTTTTTGACATAGCTGGAGATGTTGTGACAAATGGTAAATGCCATGATAAATAGCCAGTGCTAGCGTAATACCGGCAATGGCACTGAAACAACGAGGTACGATATGCACTTGTGATAAAGGTGAAGGAGATACCATAAAAAATCCTTGGTTGATAGATAAAAGAAATGGGATGAAACAACAGTATTTCCAAATATATGGCCGTTGTAGTGCTTGATAATGCACAAAGATTTTTAGAAAAAACCAGCGTAAAATAGGAGAAAACAGAATGAATAGGAACGTATACAGGAATTCATGTACGATAAGATATGCGTCGAATTGAGAAAAATCAATATGCGACAGCATGATATTCATGGATACGGTTTGCATAAGAATCATATACATCGATTGAAGTCCTAAAATGAAAATATGCTGAAATAGGTAGGGACGAATTAGAAACAGATTGCAAAGTACATAGGGAATCCAGGAAAACATCAGAAAAAATTTACAGTACAACCAAGTACTAGGAATCCAATGGCTGCAAAATGCAATTCCCAGACCCATATATTCGAGTATAAAGATGACGGTATAACTACATAACAGACGGCGTTTTACCGATGGTGTTATGACATGTTGAAAGGGGATATACCGAAGATATACTGGCGGCAGCAGACTAAATGCCAATATAAAGGCAAGTGTTAGAAGATAAATCATTATATTTCTCCTCATAAAATCATTCTTTATTTGTATTGTACCATAAAACCACCTCCATATATATACGGCCAACGTTTTTTACCTCGTTGTCACAGTAGGAGAAAATGGCAGAGATATGTATAGAATATGATACAATATTACTATATATGAGTATGGGAGGAATAAAATATGAGAACGTATCATCATGTCCAAGAAAATACGATACAGGCACTGCAGGATATTGTCGGTGCCAAATATGTTTATACAGATAGAGATAAGAAGATTCCCTATGCTAGCGATGAAGGCGTAGGCAAGGAATATGAAAACATGCCGGAAGTCGTCGTGCTGC
>CALBLM010000334.1 GCA_937895695.1 uncultured Megasphaera sp. | reverse complement strand
TGTATGAAATCATGAAAGCCGCTTATGATATTCATTTCGATGGCCCGATTCGTCCGGACCATGGCCGTATGATTTGGAATGAAGAAGGCCGCCCAGGCTATGGTCTCTATGACCGAGCTCTTGGTGCCAACTATATTTTAGGTTTATGGGATGCGATTAATCGCACTTGTGGTCAATTATAAAATTTAGTTTGGGAGGAACACATCAATCATGTTGCATTTAAATCGTCAAGCTATTAAACAGCATGCCGACGCATGGAAACAAGCCGGCATTACGACATATCAATTTGATGACGCAGCTGTTGCTGCAGAAACAAAAAAAGCTCCGCAGTGGGTACATTTTGGCGGCGGGAATATTTTCCGTGCATTCATCGCAGCACTGCAACAGCATTTATTAAATAAAGGGCAGGCAAAAACGGGCATTATTACAGCCGAAACATATGACGAAGAAGTCATTGAAAAAGTATATCGCCCCTTTAACAACTTGAGCTTAGCCGTTACGATGTATGCTGACGGACGATTTGAAAATGAAGTTATTGGTTCTGTCGTAGATTCTGTTGTATGCCGTCCGGATTTTGCAGAAGATTGGAATCACTTAAAAGAAATCTTTGTCAATCCGTCTTTACAGATTGCTAGCTTTACGATTACCGAAAAAGGGTATAAATTAACAAACTATGCAGGCGAATATTTCCCGGCTGTGGCAGAAGATATGAAAAACGGTCCGGAAAAAGCAACAAGTTCCATGGGTTGTATTGCGGCACTTGCCTATGCTCGTTACAAAGCCGGTGCGTATCCGTTCGCATTTTTGAGCATGGATAACTGCTCCCATAATGGCGATAAAATCAAAGCAGCTATGACGACGTTTGCCGATGCTTGGGTAAAAAATGGCGTTGCTGATGCAGGCTTTGTTGATTATATCAATGATCCGCAGAAAGTTACATTCCCGTGGAGCATGATTGATAAAATTACACCGCGTTCTTCTGCTAAAGTACAAGATTATTTGAAAGGTCTTGGCTTTGAAGATACCGAATTGATTCATACGAATAAAGGAACATACGCAGCATTTGTCAATGCTGAAAATGCACAATACCTCGTTATTGAAGATACATTCCCCAATGGCAGACCTGCTTTAGAAAATGCCGGCGTTATTTTCACGGACAGAGAAACGGTAGATAAAGTAGAACGCATGAAAGTATGCACATGCCTCAACCCATTGCACACGGCATTGGCTGTTTATGGCTGCCTCCTTGGCTATACATTGATTGCCGATGAAATGAAAGATGCACAGTTAAAAGGATTAATTGAAAAAATTGGGTATCAAGAAGGCCTTCCGGTTGTTACCAACCCGGGCGTATTGGAACCGCAGGCATTTATTAAAGAAGTATTGGAACAGCGTTTGACCAATGGTAATCTTCCGGATACACCACAACGTATTGCTTCCGATACATCGCAGAAAGTTGGTATTCGTTTTGGCGAAACCATCAAAGCTTATGGCGATAAAGCAAAAGATTTGGAATTCATCCCCTTGGCAATTGCCGGCTGGTGCCGTTACTTGCTGGCCGTAGATGATGAAGGCAACGCTTTTGAACCGAGCCCGGATCCATTACTCAATGATTTACAAGCATCTCTGCAGGGAATTACTTTGGGTGATGTTGCGTCGGCAAAAGGTAAGTTGAAACCTATCCTCTCTAATGCTGATATTTTTGGCAGCGATTTGTACGCTGTAGGACTTGGCGAAAAAGTAGAAGGTTACTTTGATGAATTAATTGCAGGTCCTCATGCTGTACGAAACACATTAGTAAAATATGTAAAATAAAGTAATACCACATCTCTATCAACGCATGAAAGACATGCGTTGATAGAGAGAATAGTATTACTTTATCAGTGTATATTAAAAATGGATTTAAATATTACAATATAAGGAGTGAATACAATGTCTTTCTTGGATAATGATTTTTTGCTGACAAGTGAAGCAGCTAAAAAATTGTATCATGAACATGCAGAACACATGCCAATTATTGACTATCATTGCCATTTGGAACCTAAGGATATTTATGAAAATAAAAATTATCCGAATTTGACCAGAGTTTGGCTTAATGATGGTATGTTGGGCGACCATTACAAATGGCGTTTGGAACGAGCTAATGGCGTTCCGGAATCATTAATTACCGGTGACGATGACGAATATGAAAAGATGGTTGCTTGGGCCGGAACGTTGGAAAAAGCAATTGGCAATCCTATTTACGAATGGGCTAATTTGGAATTAAAACGTTTCTTTGGTATTCAAGAACCTGTGTTGGTAAAAAATGTTCCAACTATTTGGAAAAAAGCCAATGAATTGTTGCAGACTGAAGACTTTAAACCACGGAATTTAATTGTAAATGCCAATGTTAAAGTCGTATGCACAACAGATGATGTCAACTCGGACTTACACTATCATAAGTTATTGGCAAAAGAAGAAAAACGATTCAAAGTCTTACCATCCATGCGTCCTGATGGATTATTTAACATTACGAATGATGGATATCCGCAATATATTGCTAAATTAAGTGAAATAACTCACATTGATGTAAAAGATGTTGATTCTTTGGAAAAGGCTTTAGATGATCGGTTTGCATATTTTAATGAAGTTGGCGGACATGTATCCGATTTTGGTTTAAATACTTATTATTATTACAAACTGTCCGATGAAGAAGTCAATGCAATCATTGTGAAAGGATTACACAATGAACCATTAACTGATAAGGAAGTATTTGGATATCAGACTGCTTTATTACAGATGTTTATGCGGTTGAATAAAAAATACGATTGGGTTATGCAGCTTCATATGAATGTACTGCGCAATATGAATAAACCCATGTTTGCTAAAATCGGCGCGGATAAAGGATTTGATTCCGTAGGTTCTCAAACAGGTATTGCCAAAGAAATCCTTTTACTGTTAAATGATGGCAGTGTTGCCAATGCAATTCCGAAAACAATCTTGTATTCTACAAATCCGAATGACTGGATGGAATTAGCAACCGGTATGCAATCCTTCCAAGGCGATTGTGTACAACGTCTTCAGTTAGGATGTGCATGGTGGTTCAATGATACCCGTGAAGGCATGCAAAATCAATTGATTACCATGGCGCAGCAAAGCTTATTGGCTAATTTCGTTGGCATGCTGACAGATTCTAGAAGCTTCTTATCTTATCCTCGTCATGAATATTTCCGTCGCGTATTATGTAATCTTATTGGCGAATGGGTTCAACGGGGCCAAGTTATTGAAGATTATGATTACCTTGGCAAAATCGTGGAAGATATTTCCTTCAATAATGCCAATACGTATTTTCGGTTTTCTGTAAAAGCTTAATGAGGTAAAAAGATATGAGTGAGCAAAAAAATTGGGTATACACGCCTAAAAAAATTAATATTAAGCGTGGCATTGGCTACGGCTTGACAGACTTAATGGGCGGTGGTTGGAATAACATTGTATCTGGTGTTATTTTCGCTTTCGTATTGAGCCAAGGGATTAGCCCGGCTTTTGCCGGGGCCATTACCGGTATTGGTCGTATTTTCGATGCACTGTTTTCACTGTTTTTTGGTAGTATTACTGATGGATTTTATCGTACATCCTTAGGTAAGCGATTTGGCCGTCGCCATTTCTTTATGCTTATCGGCGGCGTGTTGTTTGCCGTATTATTCCCGCTGTTTTGGGTACAATCCGATGATTGGCGGTATTATCTAGTCGTTTATATTGCGATTGAATTGGTTATTGCCATGATTTTGATCGCTTGGGAAACGTTGCCGACAGAAATGACGAATGATTATAAACTTCGTACAGTTCTTTCTGGTTCGCGTATGTTTATTTCGGCAACAGGTACAGCTATTGTATTTATTGTATTGGCCGTATTAAAACGGATGCAAAATCCGGATGCGTATTTGATTACTGGGATTATTTGGACTGTTATATTTGTTGTTGCTATTTTCATTTCCTATCGTGCTACATGGGAACGTCCATTGACTCCGGAATTTATTAAAGAATTAGACAGTCGTCCGACTATGAGCGTTGGTGAAATGTTAAGCAAAATGGTGCATGACTATTGCTCTACCTTTAAGAATAAGGCATTCCGTCAGCATTTAGCTATTTACTTATTGTCGTTTACTGGTAAAGATTTTTATTCTACCATGTTGCCGACATTCATCATTTGCTGCATCCAAGGTGCGCAGGGTGATTGGCCTTGGACCTTACAGGCATTATCCATCTTTGGCATTTTATCTACCTTGGCAGCTGCCAAATTGATGATTTCTCATGGTCCGCGTTTCTTGTATTCCCTGAGCTATCTTGCTATTATCGTAACTATGGTAGGTTATGCAGCTGTATGGTTCTTGAATGTTTCCAATCCGCTCATTATGCTGATTATTATTTCTGTTGTATATCAGCTGGCTCGCGGCATTTTGGAATTTACACCTTGGAATGTATTCCCCTTCATTCCGGATATTGACCGTATGATTACACGTGGTGACCGTGCTGGTATTTATGCCGCTGTTATGACATTCTTCCGGAAATCTACAGGTGCTGTTGCTTCTTGGATTGCCGGTATTGTATTGGCTGAAATGGGCTTTAATTCCAAGACCATGCTGGATGCAGCTACGACGCCGTTTGATATTCAAAATGGCATTGTTTTGATGTTCTTCATTGGGCCGGTTATTTTGATTGCTGCAGCATTTTTATTATCTACGCGGTTTAAATTAAATCGTGAAACACACGAAATTTTGAAAAATGAAATGGAACGTTTGGAAAATGGTGGCAGCAAGAAGGACGTTACCCCTGCTTCCAAGAAAGTTGCTGAAGAATTGACAGGTCATCCATATGACAAACTTTGGCCGGATAAACCAATCCTTTAAGTTTTAGATTGTAGGTATGAGAACATGGCGATACTGTATCACAGTATCGTCGTGTTTGGATATTTGGCACATATACCTTTGCCGAACAAGCATTAAAAAAAACAAGATATGAAATCTTGATTAACGATGTATTGCGAGGAGAGTTAGTATGGAACATGTATTGCCAGTTGTATGGGTAATCATAGCGATTGCTTTCTTATTATTTTTAACGGTTAAAGCTAAAATGCACAGCATGATTGCCTTATTGCTGATTGCTGTTTTTGTAGCTTTTATGGAAGGCATGGATACGACGACATTAGTCAAAACCGTTACAAAAGGTGCTGGAAGTACCTTAGGCGGCGTCGGGTTAGTTATTATTTTGGGTGCTGCATTGGGACAGTTAATGACAGACTGCGGAGCATCTAAAAAAATTGCTGATACGATAGTAGCTCACTGCGGTGTCAAGATGTTGAAGTGGGGCGTATTGGCTGTTGGCGTTATCTTTGGTATTTCTATGTTTTTTGAAGTTGCTTTTATGGTCGTTGTACCGCTAGTTATTAGCATTGCCAGAGAAGCAAAGATTCCGTATATGTTTTTGATTATCCCTGTATTGGCAGCGGTTGCGCAGGCGCATAGTATTTTCCCGCCCCAGCCGGGGCCGGTTGCATTGGTAGATGCTTTCGGTGCTGATGGTGGTATGGTATACTTATTAGGGTTGGTAGTTGTTATTCCATCTATTATTTGTGCAGGCATTATTTTACCTAAATTTGTAAAAGGGTTAGATACCTTTGCAGCTCCTAAACTGGGCAATATTGATGAAACGTCATTTGGTTCATTTAAATTACCGAATTTTATTGTTTGTTTGTTAATTCCTTTAATCCCGGCTATTCTGATGATTGGTCATACGATCATTGCTAATTTTGCAGCAAAAGGCACGCCGGTATATACGATTTTTGAATTTTTGGGCAGCCCGAATATTAGCTTATTGTTAGCTGTATTAGTGGCTATGTATGTATTTGGTGTTCGTGCAGGTCGTACGATTTCGGAAACATCCGATTCGATTACGTCTGCCATTAAAAGCATTTCAACAGTTGTCATGATTATCGGTGCCGGCGGCGTTTTCAAACAGGTTATTGTCGATGCCGGTGTAGGACAGCATATTGCAGCAGCTGTTACGGGCTTGTCTATTTCTCCGCTTATTTTGGCATTTTTCATTACCGTTGTGATTCGTTGGGCGACTGGTCAGGGTGCTGTATCGGCGATTACTGCAGCTGGTATTGTAGCACCGTTGATTCCGGTATTTAATGTGAATCCGACATTGCTTATGTTGGCGACAGCAGCCGGTAGTAATACGATTACTATGCCGAACGATGCAGCCTTTTGGATGATGAAAGAAACCTTTAATTTAACCATGGGTCAGACGTTTAAGACTTGGGGATTGCTGGAGTTAGTAAATTCTGTCGTAGGATTAATTATGGTATTAATTTTATCGCTATTTTTATAATGAGGTGATACAATATGGTAGATCAGAATTGTGGATATTGTGTAAAAGGCGAACCGTTGGATAAGTTTGGTATTTATATTTGCGATTTATCTGTTAGCTTGCTTGTCCTTTTCAAAGAACAGAGTCATCGCGGCCGCTGCATTGTAGCCTATAAAGACCATGTTAGCGAATTGACAGATCTCAGTGACGAACAGCGCAATGCATTTTTTGCGGACGTTGCCAGAGCTTCAAAAGCGATTCATGCCGCATTCCATCCGGATAAAGTAAATTATGGTGCTTATGCAGATACAGGCCATCATTTACATTTCCATTTGGTTCCTAAATATAAAGATGATGAATTTGAATGGGGAACAACGTTTGCCATGGATCCGAAACGCGTTCATTTGACGGATCAGGAATACACCCAAATTATTGAAAAAATCAAAGAAAATTTATAACTTCATAGGAAAACCGTTGCATGTTTTATGCGGCGGTTTATCCCATTTTACGGAGGACTATATAGTATGAGCAAAGTATTGACGATTGGCGAAGCTATGGGGCTGTTGATCGCGACAAAAACGGGCCCGTTGGAACAAGTCGAACAGTTTTCCCGTCATGTCTGCGGAGCGGAACTCAATTATGCAGTCGGCATGGCACGGCTTGGCAACGATGTATCGTATATTTCTAAAGTCGGCAACGATCCCTTTGGCAAAAGTATATGCAACTTTCTGAAAGATAATGGCATTCATGATACGTATGTTTGGAGCGATACCAATCATATGACTGGATTTCAAATGAAAGAAAAAGTTCTTGAAGGCGATCCAACGGTAGCCAATATTCGAAAGAATACGGCATTTTCCCATTTTCAGCCCAGCGACTTAGACGGTATCCAATGGGAAGGCGTTGATCATCTGCATGTCACAGGGATTCCCTTGGCCCTTTCAGAATCATGCCGGGAAACGATTTATGCATTGATGAAAAAAGCACACAGTGAGGGCGTACGTATTTCCTTTGATACGAATCTTCGTCCTATGTTGTGGCCGGATCAGGAAACGATGGCTAGAGTTATCAACGATGCCGCTCAGTATGCCGATATCGTCATGCCGGGCCTGGGTGAAGGAAAAATTCTGACAGGTCGGGATAATGAAAAAGATATCGCTGCTTACTATTTACAACGCGGCATTAGTACTGTTGTCATTAAACTGGGTGGCAGCAATGGGACATACATTCGGACAACAGATACGGAATTGTATGTACCGAGCTATCATATCGACCATATTGTGGATACGGTTGGAGCCGGCGATGGCTTTGCTGTAGGCTTTACCAGTGGCTTGTTGGATGGCTTGACATTGGAAGAAGCCGCTCGCCGTGGGGCTGCGATAGGAGCCATGGCAATCCAAGTTGCTGGGGATAATGAAGGCTTGCCAACACGGAAACAATTAAAAGAATTTCAGGATACTCATCAGTAATTGGTATAGGAGGAATACAAGATGGATAAAATCGACGTAGTAAAAAAAATACAAGATATTGGGGTAGTAGCAGTTATTCGCGGAAAAAATCCGGAAGAAGCAATTGCTATGTCCGACGCCTGCATTGCTGGGGGTGTCACTGCTATTGAATTGGCTTTCACGACACCACAGGCCCATGAAGCCATTGAAGCCTTGAGCAAAAAATATGCAGATAATCCGGATGTTATCATCGGTGCTGGTACCGTACTGGATGCTGTAACAGCCCGTATTGCTATCTTGAGCGGTGCTCAGTTTGTTGTATCACCGGCATTTGATTTGGAAACAGTAAAACTCTGCAATCGGTATCGGATTGCCGTTATGCCGGGCACAACGACGCTCAACGGTGTATTGCAAGCATTAGAAGCCGGTGCAGATGTTATCAAAATCTTCCCGGGAGAAATTTTGGGAATGAAAGCCATTAAAGCCATTCATGGCCCGATTCCACAGGCACCGCTTATGCCGACAGGCGGCGTCAACGCTGAAAATGCAGGCGACTGGATCAAAGCAGGCTGCGTAGCAGTCGGAGCTGGCGGCGCCCTGACAGGCGGCGGCAAAACAGCGGCAGAAATCACAGAAGCAGCGAAAAAGTTTATTGCTTCCGTCAAAGCTGCTAGATAACAGACAAACATCCTTATTGAGTTTATATACGCAGAACACTAAGGCCTGCTGCTTATGCGGCAGGCCTTATTTGTGACTAATATAAGCAAAAACAGCAATTTTGCAGTATATATAGATATTTCACATACTTGTTGGGCATGCAGAAAGCAAATAGAATGTTTTAGCTGCAAAAAAAAGTAAATTTAAAATATGGGTAATATATGATAAAATATATTACGTGGACTAAAAAAACAACGATAATGGAGAAAATGATGGAACAATTACAATTAGTAAAAAAAGAACCGCGGGAAAATGTTCGAGAGTATGCCTATCGCGTGTTATATCAAAATATTATGACCATGCATCTCGTCCCGGGAACAGCTATGTCCGAACAAGAGCTGTCTAATATATTAGGCGTAAGCCGTACGCCTGTGCGGGAAGCGTTTATTCGACTGGCACAAAAAGGACTGCTGGATATACTGCCGCAGCGGGGTACATTTGTATCTAAAATTAATACAGATCAAATATCAGAGTTCCGTTTTTTGCGGGTTACCTTGGAAAATGCAATTATTAAGCTGGCCTGTAAAGAATTTCCGAAACCATGGCTGGCACGGCTGCAGGCATGTCTTCATGAACAAAACTATTTAGTTAATACGAAAGACGCGGGGGCCTTTTTTAAGAGTGATAATACGATGCATGAACTGTTATATGCAGGATGCAGTAAATCTCATATTTGGCATATTGTGCAAGATGCCAACGCGGATTATTTGCGTGCCAGAGTACTGAATATAACGAAAGCCAATGAACAAATTAAAATATTATACAGTCAGCACTGCGCGATTGTAGAAGCGGTAATGCGGCATGATGAAGTCCGCGGCGTGGCGATTATGACGGAACATATTAATAAGGTCATCGGTGATGTAGAAGTACTCAAAAAACAATATCCGGATTATTTCAAATAGAAGGAAAAGTGAATCAGTAAAGGAGCGGCTAGAGAAGCCGCTTTTTGCATGGCGAAAGCAAGCGTAATATATTACAATAAAAAGAAAAAACAAAGAGGTGACATGCGGCATGGAATTGTTGTGTAAAAAATCGGAGGAGTCAGCCAAAGAATATGTGCGGCGGGTATTGGTATATAATCTTGTTAATATGGAGTTGAAGCCGGGAGAAAAAATAGTAGAAAAAGAATTATGCGATATATTTCAAATGAGTCGGACGCCGATTCGGGAAGCTATTTTAGAGTTGAATAAGGATAGACTAATTGATATTCGGCCAAAACAAGGGACATATATTTCATTAATTCACGAGGACTTAGTAGAAGAAGTGCGGCAGCTGCGAGAGGTATTGGAAGCTGAAATTGTGCGAACAGCTTGTGAAGTTTGTACGAATGAAGATATTGATGCATTGCGGGAAAATGTTATCGTTTGGAAGTACTATATAGAGAAAAAACAAGAACGAAAAATTTTTGAATTAGATAAAAAATTCCATGCTATGCTGTATGCCATATGTCATAAAATGTATTGGTATGACATTGTACAAGCGGTTTCGCCTCATTTTGACCGGACAACCGTGCTGAGTTTTCGGTGTCAGCCGCAGATACATATTTTGCAAGATCATGAACAGATCGTTGATGCGATTGAAAATAAAGATACCGAGCAGGCATATCGCATTGCCCGCCATCATTTGCAGCGGTACCATGAAAATATAGCTGCTATGAAGCAAACATTTCCGGATTATTTTGAAAAATAGAACAAACGCAGGGAGCCGTCGCGCGAGCGATGGACTCCTTTTTTTGTTTTTTATTATGTATGCAAAAAAATAATAGAATCGTTTTTTGTCATACAAATTTAGCACGGCGATAGATATTGTTTGAAATACACGGTAGTGATATAATTCAAATAACGAAATATATTACAAATGTTGAAATACACAATAAGGAGAGGAACTATGAGCAAACAATATGATGTGCTGATTATTGGCGCTGGTGTTATTGGCAGTGCCATAGCGAGAGAATTATCAAGGTACACCTTGCAGATTGGTGTATTGGAAAAAAATTTGGATGTATGCAATGAAACGAGCGGTCGTAATTCGGCAGTCGTTCATGGCGGATTTGCGTATGATACAGGTTCGTTAAAAGCAAGATTCTGTGTTAAGGCCAATCGGGAAATGGGTGATTTGGCAGACGAATTAGATTTTGCCTTTAAACGCTGCGGCAAAGTATTAGTAGGGAATACAGAAGAAGATATGCAGCAGCTCAAACGCACCATGGTACAGGGAAAAGCGAACGGAGCTTCGGGACTTGAACTGATTGGCGAAGAAAAACTGCATGAACTGGTTCCGGCTGTCGTGGGCAAATTTGCTATGTGGTCGCATAACAGCGGCATTATGGATCCGTTTGAATTTACGGTTGCGCTGGCAGAAAATGCGCATGCCAATGGTGTCCAGTTCTTTTTCAATCAAAAAGTGACGGCCATTCATCGTGAAGAAGATGGATTGTATCATGTTCAGACAAATCATGGCTCATTTGCGAGCCGCTGGGTAGTCAATGCGGCAGGCCTTGGCTGTAAAGAAATATCGGATATGTTAGGGATAACGGGATATAAGGTGATTGGTTCTAAAGGCGACTATATTATTTTGGATAAAAAAATGGGAAAACTGCTGCCCATGCCGGTATATCCTGTTCCAAGCAACACCTATATGGGCGTACATGTTACGAATACGATTGACGGCAATGTCACCGTAGGCCCGAATGCAGAAACTGTTGCTGATTTTTCTTATTACGGTGTACCGCAGCGCAACATGGATTTTCTTGCAGAAAGTGCGTCCCGTCTTTGGCCGCATATCCATAAGCAAGATCAAATTCGCAACTTTTCGGGTATCTTGCCGAAATGGGTAGATGACAATGGGAAGATTCAGGATTATAAAATAGAAATTCGCGATGATATTGCTCCTCAGGCCGTGAATTTAGTAGGTATTGAATCTCCAGGTCTTACATCGGCAGTACCTATTGCGGAATATGTTGCAGATATGATGCAGGAAAGAGAAACATTTAAGAAAAACCCGGCATTTAATCCAGCTCGCAAGGGTATTAGACGGTTTGCCAAGGCATCGCCAGAAGAAAAAGCACAGCTCATAGCAGAAAACCCTGATTATGGTGAAGTTATTTGCCGCTGTGAAAAAGTAACTAAAGCAGAGATATTGCAGGCAATTCATAATCCTCTGGGCGTGCGGACGATGACCGGCATTAAGTATCGGACACGCTGCATGATGGGACGCTGTCAAGGCGGATACTGCCAGATGAAAATAGAACAAATGCTGGAAGAAGAATGGAACAAGAAACCGGAAGCCGTCAGATACTGCCGACCTGGTTCTTGGATTTTGACAGGAAAGGTGCGTGAAGAAAAATGATAGAAAAAGATGTTGTCATTATCGGCGGCGGTCCGGCAGGATTAGCAGCAGCAGTGGAACTTTGGAAAAAAGGCATTACAAATATTTTGATTTTAGAACGGGAAGCCTATTTGGGAGGCATTTTACGGCAATGCATTCATGATGGGTTTGGTCTTACGCGGTTTGGTGAAACATTAAGCGGCCCAGAATATGCCCAGCGGTTTATTGATGAAGTGGAAACCCTGCAGATTCCGTATATGACGGACGCGATGGTTTTAGATATATCTAAGGATAAAGTAGTAACGGCAGCATGCCGCGACGGCTTAAAGACCTGGAAAGCCCAAGCGGTTGTCTTAGCGATGGGTTGCCGGGAACGTCCCCGCGGCGCACTGGGGATTCCTGGGGAACGTCCGGCAGGCGTCTTTACGGCAGGAACTGCACAGGCATATATGAACATTTACAATCGCATGCCTGGTAAAGAAGTGATTATTTTAGGTTCTGGGGATATTGGCATGATTATGGCACGGCGCATGACCTTGGAAGGGGCCCATGTCAAAGCGGTATTTGAAATTATGCCGTATGCAGCCGGGCTGCCGCGCAATATTCAGCAATGTTTGAAGGATTACCATATTCCTTTGTATTTGAGCCATACGGTTACAGAAATCAAAGGGGATACGCGTCTGCAGAGTGTCATCGTATCTAAAGTGGATGAACACATGCAGCCTATTGCCGGCACAGAAAAAGAATATACATGCGATACGCTGATTTTGTCAGTAGGGCTTATTCCGGAAAATGAATTGTCTTCCCGGGCAGGTGTGGCATTGGATAGTCAGACAAAAGGCGCTGTAGTAGATGAATACTTCCAAACACAAATACCGGGTATATTTGCAGCCGGAAATGTGCTCCATGTGCATGATTTGGTCGATTTTGTATCTAAAGAAGCGGAACAATTAGCCGATAGTGCGGCAGCGTATGTACAGGGAACTAAATTAAATACCTGTGATATATCTGTTCACTGCGGGCAAGGGGTAGGCAATCTGGTGCCGCAGCGCATTAGCGCAGATGAAGATGTTACCTTGGCATTTCGGGTGCGTTTCCCTAAACGGGATGGAAAAATTGTCATTACGCAAAATGGAAATGTTGTGTTGACGAAGCCGTTTAAACGAGCTGTTCCGGCAGAAATGATGCATATTAACGTACAAAAATCGAAATTACAACATACTGGTGATTTGGAGGTGACCATGGCATGATACAGAAATATACATGTATTGTTTGCCCAAATGGGTGTGATATAGAAGTAGAAATAAATGATGCGAAACAAGTGGAAAAGGTAACAGGGAATCTTTGTCCCAAGGGAGAAGAATATGTACGGCAGGAAATTGTTGACCCGCGCCGGACTATTGCATCTTCTGTTTTAGTAGAGGGCGGCAGTTTGCCGCTGGCCAGCGTGCGGACTACTCAAGCGATACCTAAAGACAAGATTTTTGAAGTCATGGAAGCAATAAAGAAAGTAACGGTTCAGGCACCTATTCAGGCCGGAACGGTTGTTATAGCCAATGTATTGGGATTGGGTAGTGATGTGATTGTGACGCGCACTGTAAAATAGGAGGTGGCGGTATGCTTTTACCTTTTAAAAACATGAAATGGCTTATTATCGCGCTGTGTTTTTTGGCAAATGCGATAAATTATATTGACCGGGCGAATCTGGCCGTAGCGGCGCCCCATATCCGGGCGGAACTGGCGTTAGATCCGGCAACGATGGGGATTATTATGAGTGCGTTTTTTTGGACCTATGCATTATGCCAAATGCCGGCTGGTTGGTTTATTGATAAAGTAGGGGTTCGAGTTAGTTTAGCATTTGCGGTGGCTTGGTGGTCTATTTTTACGGCTGTAACCGGCTTGGTGCATACCTTTGGACACATGGTAGGGTCTCGATTGCTGCTAGGTGTTGGTGAAGCAGCAGCGATGCCGTCGTTTAACAAAGCGGCATATAACTGGTTCCCGCGCAGCGAACGGGGCATTGCCTGCAGCTTATTTGACAGCGGCTCGCGTGTTGGTTCTGCCTTGTCATTGCCTTTAATCGCTTTGATTATTTCCTATGTGGGCTGGCGCGGCTCATTTATCATTACAGGCGCTATCGGGATCGTATGGGCCATTGCTTGGTGGTTTATTTATCGAGATCCGGAAAAATATCGGCATATTGCACCAAAACAAGTAGAAGCCTTATTGGCAGATAAAGGTATACAAGATGTATCTACGTCGCAAGATGCGCAGGAAAAAGTATCTTGGCTCAGCCTGTTCCACTATAGAACCATTTGGGGATTGATGATTGGCATGTTCTGTTTG
>CALBLM010000333.1 GCA_937895695.1 uncultured Megasphaera sp. | reverse complement strand
GGTCATTGCCGTATTTGAAAACATCATTGCCTTCGGCATGGATTTGTACGGATGGAGTCGTAAACGCAGTGTTCTTATCAATGGTATTCTCATCATTGTGTTGAGTATTCCCTGCGTGTTGGGATTCAATGTATGGAGTGGTTTCCAACCGTTGGGTCCCGGAAGCGGTATCTTGGATTTGGAAGATTTTATTGTTTCCAATAATCTATTGCCTTTGGGTAGTTTGGTTTTTGTCCTCTTTTGTGTTAAGAAAAATGGCTGGGGATGGCAGCATTTCCTCAGTGAAGCGAATGATGGAAAAGGTAAAAATGTACCGGCATCTCTTCGCAATTATCTGCTCTATGTCTTGCCTGTATTGATTCTCGTCATTTATCTGAAAGGATATTATGATATGTTTGTCAAACAGGGTTCAACGATACTGACCATTTGGTTCTGCCTTGCTGCTATTTTCTTGGCATTTATCTTCTATACGGCAGCGGGAAACAAAAATAAGATGAAGTAATGAAGTCGAAACAGCCGTCATAAAAAAGAATATGTTTATATCATGCCTCTTGGTTGTTGGGAGTTTCTGACAGCGAAGAGGCATTTTGCTTCTTTTTTTTAGTAAAATCTTTTATAATAAACATAATAGCTTGGTTCATGGGAGGTATAGGAATGGCAAAGGCATTATTTGTATTATATTTGATTTGGGGATTCAATTGGGTTGCCATGAAAGAGGCAACCTTATTTTTCCCACCTGTCTTGTTTTCGTGTTATCGTTTTTTAGTAGGTGCCGTCGTTTTGATTGGCATTACGCTGTGGTGCCGCATGCCCCTTCCTCCGAAACAGTATTGGCCATGGATTATCGTAACGGGTTTATTGCAGATTGCCGTGAACAACGCGGCGATTCAAATCGGTGTTACGTCCTTGGGGGCAGGCTTAGTTGCTGTTGTCAATTATAGTATGCCTGTTTGGATGAGTATATTGGCATATTTTATATTGCACGAAACGTTGACGAAGCGGAAAATATTGGGCATCGTTTTGAGTATGGTTGGTATGTATGTGTTGATGGATGTAAACATTGTCGGAGATATAACGGCTCTCTTGCTGACAATTGGCGGGGCCA
Organism: uncultured Megasphaera sp.; assembly: GCA_937895695.1. Lineage (GTDB taxonomy): Bacteria > Bacillota > Negativicutes > Veillonellales > Megasphaeraceae > Megasphaera. Next base: position 1,198 of record CALBLM010000333.1, on the reverse strand, counting down.
TTGCCTGGGCTGTTGCGGCTGTGATTGTAAAATATCAAGATAAAGTCATGCATCGTCAGCAGCAGAAGGAAACATGCACGATGATTCAATATACGACGTGGCAAATTGCGGCAGGTGCGCTATTTTTATGGGTGTATGCCATGCTGGTTGAACAAGGTCAGGTTACTTGGACGCCGATGGCCGTATCCTGTTTAGCATACAATGGTGTGTTGGCATCGGCGTTGGCTTTTTTCCTTTGGAACTACATTTTAACGAAAATGGAAGCGAGCAAAGCGGGCGTAGCTTCCTTAGGCGTACCGGTCGTAGGTGTTATTTGCAATGTTATCTTTATGCATGAAGCCGTGCATTGGAATACAGCAGTTGGTATGATACTGATTTTGGCAGGTATATTTTTGATTGTAGCTCAACGCATTCGACAACATCCGTAATCGATAGTCCCCCAGGTATTTTTTGCCTGGGGGATTGTGTTATAATAAGGCGATGAAAAACAAACTACGTAGTATATCAAGGGGGAATCTGATAATGAAATGTGTAGTACTTCTCAGCGGTGGTGTCGATTCTACGACATGTCTGGCCATGGCTGTGGAAAAATATGGTAAGGAACAAGTGTTGGCATTGACGGCATATTATGGACAAAAACATGCCAAAGAATTGGAAGCGGCTCGCAAGGTAGCCGCCTTTTATCATGTAACTCATCAGGAAACGGATTTATCCCAGGCGTTTTCGCTCAGTGACTGCCCGTTGCTGCAGGGAAGCACGCAGGATATTAAGCATGAATCGTATGCAGACCAATTAGCAGAAATTGGCGGACAAGGGACGATTGCGACGTATGTGCCCTTTCGAAATGGCCTGTTTTTATCCTATGCGGCGGCTATTGCGATTAGTGTCGGTGCCAGTGTTATTTATTATGGTGCCCATGCCGATGATGCTGCCGGCAGGGCGTACCCAGACTGCACGCCGGAATTTGAAACGGCGATGAATACGGCTATTTATGAAGGGTCTGGCAGAACATGTCATTTAGAAGCACCGTTGTTGGCATGGAATAAAGCCGGTGTCGTTAAAGAAGGATTACGCCTGCATGTACCCTATGAATTGACGTGGAGCTGTTATGAAGGCGGTGATACACCTTGTGGTACATGTGGTACGTGTATTGATCGGGCGAAAGCATTTGCTGCAAACGGTGTCAAAGATCCAGCGT
>CALBLM010000332.1 GCA_937895695.1 uncultured Megasphaera sp. | reverse complement strand
TGATATTTGCTCAAAATAAAGATGAATCAAATCAAATAAAAGAAGCAGGATTTATGAATGTAGAAGTTTTAAAAAAAGAAGGAACTTTGTTTGGCGATATAACGTTAATAAAGACGCCTGCTAAACATTACTCTGATGATTCAATACTAGCGTTATACCGTCAATTACATACTGCAGATGAAGCATGTGGTGTTGTGTTTAAACATGCAAATGAAAAAGTATTATATGTAATGGGGGATACTGTTTGGTATGATGAGTTAAAAAACGTATTTGCTCAATACAATCCAGACGTTGTAATCGTAAATGCTGGTAATGCGCAACTTATTGATGGAAGATATTTAATAATGAGCAAAGAAGATTTCTTGGAATCAACAAAAGCAGCTCCCAATGCTCAATTTGTAGCAACTCATATGGAAGGGGTAAATCACGTCATGGTTTCCAGAAAAGAGTTAAGAGAATACGCTGAGGAAAAAGGGTTCTCTCATAGAGTTTTCATCCCTGCTGATGGTGAAACTATTGAGTTTTAATGTCTAGGGCGGGCAGATACTCTTCATTGCATTTTACATAAAAAAAGCGCGTGCTTTCCATCAAAAGGAAGGTACGCGTTTTTATATTGTATTTATGATTTCTTTAAAACAAGTCTTTTCGCCACAGCATGGCAATAGCTGCAAGGGCGCAAATCAAGGCGAGAATGACAATATAGAAAAATCCCATCGAGTTTTCTTGGAAGGGAACGGGAACGTTGACGCCCCATAAGCTGAAAATAATCGTTGGTACGGCTAAGATAATCGTAATGGATGCCAAGAATTTCATGACTAAGTTCAGGTTGTTGGAAATGATAGACGCAAAGGTATCGGACATGCTCATGAGGATGTTGGAGTACATTTCAACCATTTCAATAGCCTGTTTGTTTTCAATAATGACGTCTTCCAATAGGTCTTCATCTTCTTCATACATTTTGAGCAGATGATGAAGAGCGGTGTTACGCCGTAATCGCATCAACCGCTCCATTACAATGCCGTTACTGCGTAAGGCAGAGGTGAAATAGGTTAAGGATTTCTGTAATTCCAAAAGCATAAAGAATTCTTTATTGCGCATGGAGTGACGCAGAATTTCTTCAATATCGTCGGTACGATGGTTAATTTGCATTAAGTAACGCAAAAACAGCGTCGCACTGCGATACAAAATTTGAAATAGGAATCGTGTTTTTTTAAAAGTATAGAATAAGGGATATTTGTTTTGTGTAAATGCCCGCATTACTTCGGTTGCCTGAATACACAGGGTAACAATGAAATCCGGTGTAATAAAAATACCCAAAGGCAGTGTGTCGTAGCTGTCTGTTTCCAATATAATCGGAATATTGATGACGACAAATATATAATTATCTTCTAATTCAACGTGAGAACGTTCTTCTGTATCCAGTGCGGTCTTCAGGACGTCAGTTGGGATTTCGGTTACCATGGATACGAGCTGTAAATCCTCTGAATCAGGATTTACGACGTTAATCCAGGATCCTTTTTCGGCAGAAGCCAAGGAAATGTTGTCTTCCAAATGGCCATTACTGTGTTTGTAAACTTGAATCATTCCGCTTCTCCGTTTCCTCTTAGTTTTTTGCGGGCGTAACCCTAAATTCTAATATAAGCATAAATGAGAGTCCCGTCAAGGGCAATACGAAATTTTGCGATGTTTACATGTAAATTTATCGTAAAGTATCATCATATGGGGTGTTATCGGGAGCGGCTTTCTGAGAAATCTTTTACAAATAAAAGGAATTTGCTATAATAAAGTGTATTTACCAAGCATAGCATGTAAATCAAAGAAATATAGGCTGCATCATACGGCATATAGAGGAGGAATGATAAGCATGGTAGGTGTGTTCATCAATGGGATAGCCGCCTTTATCGGTGCCGTATTGGGCGTCGTACTGAAAAAGGGAATACCGGAACGGATAACGACGGCTTTGTTTTCGGCCATTGCCTTGTGTGTCTGCATCATGGGTATACAGGGAGCGGTCAAGACGGAAAATATATTACTCGTATTGGCATCCATGACCATTGGAACGCTGATTGGCACGGTGCTGCAGTTGGAAGAACGCATGCATCGAGGCGGTGAATGGTTAAAAAATACATTAGGAGCCAGCGGCGATTCACGATTTGTCCAGGGATTTGTTGCCGTTACGATTATACAGGTCGTCGGAGCCATGTCGATTTTGGGACCTGTACAGGCTGCACTTTTGGGAGATTATTCGCTACTGTATTTTAAATCCGTTCTCGATGGCGTGGCGTCGATTATTTTTGGTGCTATTTATGGTATGGGGACGCTGCCGGTATGTATTATTATTATGGCGTATGAAGGCCTTTTTTATGTATTGGCCCATTTGGTATCGCCGCTGATGACAACCGATGTTATCCGAGAACTCAACGCTGTAGGCAGCGTGATGATCTTGGCTATTTCCTTGAATATGCTGGGAATTACGAAGTTAAAGGTTGCCGATTATTTACCGGCTCTTTTTATACCTATTATATATTATCATCTTATAGCAAGTTGGCTGTAAGATGTCCATGAAAGAGGAATGAAGGATTGCAACTTTTAAAAATGGAACTGCGGGGATTTAAGTCCTTTGCAGATAAAACAACGCTTACCTTTGATAAGGGGATTACAGCAATTGTCGGCCCCAATGGTAGCGGTAAAAGCAATATTTCCGATGCTGTCCGTTGGGTTATGGGGGAACAAAATGTTCGGCAGCTTCGCGGACAGAAGGCAGAAGACGTTATTTTTGCCGGCACGGAAAAACGACATCCCCAAGGAGTAGCCGAAGTCTCACTGTACTTTGATAATAGTGACCATGCACTGGATTTGGATTTTTCAGAAGTGGCTGTGACACGCCGATTATTTCGTTCCGGTGAAAGTGAATTTTATATTAATAAACGACCGTGTCGACTCAAAGATATTCATATGTTGTTTGCATCGACCGGTATTGGGCAGGATTCGATGGCTGTTATTGGCCAGAATCGTGTAGACCGCATTCTCAATAGTAAGCCCGAAGAACGACGCATTATTTTTGAAGAAGTAGCCGGTATCAGTCGATACAAAGGGCGTAAACAAGATGGGCTGCGTAAAATTGCTGAAACCGAACGAAACTTAGAACGCATTCAAGATATGATGAGTATGCTGTCAGAACGAATGGAACCACTGGCGGCGCAGTCGGATAAAGTAAAACAGTTTCGGGCGTTAGATAATGAACGTATTTCCTATGAAGGAACGTTAACATTGCAAGAATTACGAAATAATGAACGATTGCTGTCTAAAGCAGAAAATTACCGATTCACAGCAGTGGCCGAACAGCGTCGTGTTGAAAACGAGTTGGCAAATATTGAAAAACAGCGGCAGACGGTACTGCAGGAAATGGAAAAAGAAAATGAAACCTTGCGCAGTCTTGATGCCAAAGCACTCAATGCCCATAATGAATTGGATAGCATGAAGAGTCGTCAAATTGCTTTTGTGCAGCGACAGGAAACATTAAAAGAAAATGAAACAGCATTACAGGAAGAAACAGAACTACTGCAAAAGAAACAGGTGCAGTTAGAAGAGCAGGGTGTTTCGCTAGCGTCACAACAAAAACAGAAAGAAGCGGAACTGCAAGCGGCAGAAAAAGGATTGGCCTTGACGAAAGCCTTGTTTGGCAAGGCAGAAGCACAAGCAGAAGAAGCGGCAAAAGCCTTGCAGGATGTAACAGCTGCCAATACAGAACGGCAGCAGCAACTTTTTGTGCAACAGCGTGATGTAGAAGAACTGCGGCGGCGGCTGCAGGAAAACAGTGCACGCTATACGGAAGTTCAGCAGACGCTGGAACAGCAAAAAAATGCATGGCATCAATCGGATAAACGATGGCAGGAACAAGAAAAGGCATGCCAAACATTACGTCAAGATGCACAACACTATGAATTGACGGCGGCGGCCCAGCGAAAGATGCTACAAACTTGTGAATCTGCTATGGAAGAAGCGGAAACGACGTATCGCCGACTACGGGGAACCGTTGACGCGCTGCAACAGCGAATTCGTGTGCTGGAAAGTATGGAACAAGAACATGAAGGCGTAGGACGGTCGGTTAAAACCGTATTGGATGCTCATGCTCCCTGGCGGTCTCACATCTGCGGTATTGTTGGTGAAGTATGTCAAATACCAATTCCTTATGCAACGGCACTAGATGTGGCACTAGGAGCTGCGTCTCGCTATGTCATTACTGAAACAGAAGAAACAGCCAAGGCAGCCATTGCCTACTTGAAAGAACGACGTGCCGGCAGAACAACGTTTTTGCCATTAAATACGATCAAAGGCCGGACGCGTACGCATGATGAAGAACAGGCGGTTAAAGAACCGGGTATCTTGGGATTTGCCAATGAATTAATTACGTATGATACGGTGTATCAGTCCGTTTTCATGTCATTATTAGGTAAGACACTGATTGCTGAAACGATGGAAGCCGGTTCGGCAACGGCTCGAAAATACCATCATCGTCTGCGAATCGTCTGCTTGGATGGTACACAGTTTAATGCCGGTGGCTCCCTGACCGGCGGCAGTATGAAGGCCAAAGAAAGCTCGCTCATTAGTCGGCGGGTGTTGCTGCAGGAATTAAAAGAAAAAGCAGCATCCCAGCAAATTCAAATGGAAAAAGCCATACAAACGGGCAAAACAAAACGGCACGAAGTTGAAACGGCGCGCGCTGCGATGGAAGCGGCAGAAGAACAAAAACAACATATGACCGTTGAACTGCAGAAACGTACGTGGCAAATGACGACGACTAAAAAAGAAGCCCACCAGCAGCAAGAAGCCTGGCAGGCAGCGGACAGGCAGTGTGAATCTCTCCTAAAGGTGCGAGCCCATATACAAGCTGAGTTGTTGCAGAAAGAAACGGATTTATCAGCTATTACGGCTCGTCCCCAAGCAGATACAGATACCCTGGAAGAAGCACGGCGCAAAGCGCAAGAAGAGGCAGAAGCTTGTCGTAAAACGCTGACAGACGGACAGATTCATACGGCAACCCTGCGAGAACAAGTACACCATATAGAAGAACAGCGTAAACAACAGGCACAGCAACAAGCGCAACTGCAAGAAGATGGCAACCGTTTGGCAATGCGAAAACAAGACTTGCAGCAGCGACAGCAAGATACTGCCACTATGCTGACGGAATTGGCTGCGAAAATTGCTGCTAAAGAACGGGAAACCCAAACGCATGACACGGCTAAAGAAGCATTTTATCAATCCCGAGAAGAAAACTTTACACGCAACCAAAAACTGGAAACAGCCGGCAAAGAATTACGGGATACGTTGCAGCAGTGCAGTGCGCGGGTTCATCAGGCAGACGTACAGCTGGAGAAATATCATGGTGAAATCCGGCGTTACGATGAAATGCTGACGATGCAGGGATTAACCAAGCAGGAAGCCATGGAACGTCGCCGGGATGGTTCGTTGAAAGAACTGCATGAAAAAGTACAGATGTTAAAACAGCAGATTGCAGCACTGGGGCAAATCAATCCTAATGCAGAAGAAGAGTATCAGAATGCAGTCAAGCAACAGCAGTTTTATACGACCCAGTGTAATGATTTGCGGGAATCGCGAACCAAACTGGAAGCCATTGTGGCCGAAATTGATGAGGCCATGGCCAAACAGTTTCGGCAGGCTTTTGGAGAAATTGGCAAACATTTTCAGCAAATCTTCAGCCGTCTTTTCGGCGGTGGCACAGCCCATGTCGTGTTGACGGATACGCAAGATATCTTGACAGCCGGCGTGGATATATTGATTCAGCCTCCCGGCAAAAAACAGCAGTCCCTTACCTTGTTGTCAGGCGGTGAACGAGCCCTGACAGTTATTGCGTTGTTACTGGCATTTTTGGCATATCATCCGGCTCCATTTTGTCTGGTCGATGAAGTGGATGCGGCATTGGATGAAGCTAATGTAGAACGAATGGCGCGCTATTTAAAAAATTACAGCGGCAATACACAGTTTATTGTCATTACCCATCGCCGCAAAACGATGGAAGCCGCTAATACGTTGCAGGGTGTTACCATGGAAGAACGAGGTATATCTCGATTGCTGACTGTCAAAGTAGATGAATTATTACAGAAAGGAACTTAACTATGGGATTTTTTTCAAGATTACGCAAAGGTTTGGAAAAGACGAAAAACTCACTAATTCAAAATATTGAAACCGTTGTTTGCGGCTATGCCAAAATCGACGAAGACATGTATGATGACTTGGAAGCCATCATGCTGACCGGAGATATTGGCATTGAAACAACGGATTATCTTCTCGGTAAAATTCGTGAAGGCGTCAAGTCCAAAGAAATTGAGAGCGGTAATGATGTTGTTCCCTATTTGGAAAAATGCATTGTTGCCTTATTGGAAGAAAATAATGAACCCGTACCGGATCGAACCGGTTCGACGGAAGTCATTTTTATTGTTGGCGTCAATGGCGTAGGCAAAACGACGACGATTGGTAAATTGGCAAAATACTATACCCAGCAAGGAAAATCCGTTATGTTGGCTGCAGGCGATACATTCCGTGCAGCTGCATCAGAACAACTAACAATTTGGGCAGATCGTACGGGCGTACCGATCGTTAAGCATCAAGAAGGTGCCGATGCAGCTGCTGTTGTCTTTGATGCAACAGCTTCGGCAAAAGCGCGTGGCATTGATATTTTGCTCGTCGATACAGCAGGCCGTCTGCAGACGAAATCCAATCTCATGGAAGAATTACGTAAAATGGCGCGTATTGCCGGACGTAACATTGAAGGTGCACCGCACGAAACGCTGCTCGTACTGGATGCAACGACAGGGCAAAATGCCATGAGTCAGGCCAAATTATTTGGCGATGTCGTCCCATTGACGGGGGTAGTGCTAACAAAGCTGGACGGCACGGCCAAGGGCGGCATTATTTTATCGGTGAAACGCGAATTAGGCGTGCCCGTGCGCTGGGTAGGAGTTGGTGAAGGCGTCGATGATTTACGACCCTTTGATGCGGCTCAATTTGCCGATGCCTTGTTTGATAAAAATATTGAAAAGCGTGAACAAGAAGACGAATAGGAGAGAGATACGATGTATGTGGGAAATATAAGTCAATGGCAAAAGGAAGCAGCTTATTTGCCGACACAGCTTGTGCCGTGGATTGAAAAATTAGCGTCTCTGGATATACAAAAGCTCACACCGGGACGCCATGAATTGGAAGATGGCAATTATATGAATGTCGACGTTACGGAAACCGCACCGGCAAACCAGCGAAACATGGAAGCCCATCGTTCCTATATTGATATTCAGATGGTTATTGAAGGAAGCGAAATTATTGGGTATCAGCCTGTGTGCCAGGCTGGGGACATCGTAGAAGACCGTAGTGCCAGCGATGCCTGGTTTTATCAACCGCCTGTATCGGCAGATACGAAAATCCATATGGGGACAGGAACATTTGCTATATTTACGCCGGCCGATGGACATCGCTGCTTATGTGCTCCGGACGGTATGAGTCGGCCTATACGGAAGATTATTATGAAAATAAAAATATAACGATACGGGTTTGGTATGTATATGCTATACAGCCTGTCATAGCCTTGAGAATACAGGATAAAGGCAGGGAATATTTATTGACTTTTCATGGACAGTATATTAAACTATATTTTGGTACTGAGTTTTCATTTTGAGTTTTATTACTGACCAATGTATCAATTTGTATTTAGGATGTGTTGAAATGGCGACAGATATTCGAGAGAGAATTCTTAAGGAAGCCTTGCGTGAAATTAATTGCCGTGGCTCTGACTTCCATATGGATGATTTAGCTCGAAACCTTCGCATTAGCAAACGGACACTGTATGAACATTTTGTGTCTAAGCAGGCCATCATTGAAGAAGCTCTTCTTTCTATGATGAAGTCGATTCAAAAAGAACATCGAAAATTGCTGGCTGATGTGAATATGACAACAGAAGAAAAAATTATCAACTTTTTTAAGGTCACTTCTGACAACATTACGGTATTATCTGTGCGGAAAACGACAGAATTAGTAAAGAAGATGCCGGACGTATGTGAAAAGTTGGAAGAGGCGCGTAAAGAAGATTGGGACATTTTAGGCCAGTTGCTGGATATAGCCCAGCAGGAAGATGGATTTAAGCCATTTGACAAGTTTTTGCTGATTCATATGCTGCACAGTGCAGCCGATGATGTCATTGATTACTTTGATAAGGTAAAACATGATTACTCTTTTCCAGAATACATGGAACGATGTATTTGCGTCATTCTATATGGAATCAAAACAGATAGGAGGCAATTAACGAATGATAAAAAAGCATAAGTTTCTTACCATGGGCGTCACCATATTGACTGTCGCAGCATTGCTGGCCGGTTGTGGTGCACAGAAGGGAGCGCAAAAAGGAGCCGTTTCTGTCAATACGTATAAAGTAACCGCAGAAGATACACCGGTAACTGCCGAATACAGCGGTACTGTAACGGCAACGGATAAAGTACCTGTGCGGGCTAAGATTTCCGGTCGTGTTATCGAAAAATATGTACAAGGCGGTCAGACTGTAACGGCAGGGCAGCCACTGTTTCGCATAGACAGCCGCAGCTATGATGCGGCACTGCAAGAAGCCAAAGCAACCCAGGCTCAAGCAGCAGCTAATCTTGCCAATGAACAGTTGAATTTACAGCGGTATCAGGCATTGGCCGATCAAGATGCGGTATCCGTACAGACCGTAACCAACCAGGAAGCCGCTACGCAGCAGCAACAGGCTGTATTGGATGCACGGGAAGCACAGGTCCAGGCAGCACAAGATAATGTGGATGATACTATTGTCTATGCACCGTTTGATGGTAAGTTGAATGTAGATGATGTACCGGTTGGTACCTATGCAACAGCTGGTTCGACGGCATTGGTAACGATTTCTTCCACAAACCCTGTATTCGTAGAATTTTCTGTTAGTGAATCGGAATATTTGCAAATGACGAAAAAAGCACCGGATGCTCCGGGCAGCTGGGGCGATCATTTACAACTTCGCCTGAGTGATGGCACTATGTATGCCTATGAAGGCCATGTCACACAGGTCAACCATGGTATGGATGGAAATTCCGGTTCTATCATTGTTAAGGCTGTTTTTGATAATCCGGAAAACCTGTTAATCCCAGGCTTATACGGTACGGTTATTTCAGATACACAGATTCAACAAAAAGCATTGCTTGTACCACAGCGAGCTGTACAACAGACCTTAGGTAAATATTTCGTTTCCGTTATTGATGAAAGCGGTCAGGCGCAGAATAAAGAAGTTACGCCGGGACAAAAAGTTGGCAAATTCTGGATTATTAACAGTGGTCTAAATGATGGCGACTTGATTGTTGTCGATGGCTATCAAAAAGCCAATGGCGCAACACTGGATCAGCACTTGCTCTCCAAGGATGATATAGAAAATGATACGACAAGTAGTGACGCTGCAAGCCAGTCTAAATAGGGGGCGAGAAGACCGTGATATCTAAATTCTTTATTGACAGGCCGATTTTTGCTATCGTTATATCGCTGATTATTTCTATTTTAGGGCTCCTTTCGATGGCAACGCTCCGTGTCGCTAAATATCCAAACGTTACGCCACCGCAGATTAGTGTATCTGCTACATATGTCGGGGCTAATGCTGATGTTATTGGCGATACCGTCGCCAGTGTTATTGAACGACAGTTGATTGGCGTCGATGATTTAGTCAGCATGGAAAGTTCCAGTAATGATACAGGGACCTATTCTCTAACCGTACAGTACGAAACGGGTTCCAATGATGATATGGATATGGTCAATACCCAAAACCGTGTTAGCCAGGTACAATCTACGTTACCTCAGGAAGTTACACAGACTGGTGTAACCGTACAGAAATCATCTAGTGGTACTGCCATGGTATTCTTACTGTATTCACCGAATGGTTCCTATGATGAAACATTCATGAAAAACTATGCTACCCAGTATTTCATGGATGAATTGAAAGGGGTATCCGGTATTGGCGATGTCCAGGAATTTGGTTCTGACTATGCCATGCGTATTTGGATGGATCCCTTAAAGATGAGTATCCTGAAAGTTACGCCGACGGATATTATTTCCGCCATTCAGTCTCAGAATACACAGGCTGCCGTTGGTTCTGTTGGTTCTCAGCCGACACCGAGCGATCAAACGTATCAATATACGTTGCGTGCCGATGGCCGTCTGACGACAGCTGATGAATTTAAGAAAGTTATTATTCGTACGAATGATGATGGTACGATGGTTCGCGTTGGCGATGTCGCAAAGGTTGAATTGGGCTCCAAGGACTATAGTGTCCATGGGTATTATGACGGCCAACCGAGTGCGGCATTCATGATTAGTTTGACATCTGATGCCAATGCGATGCAGACAGTTACTAGTGCGATGAAAGTATTGGAAAAAGCAAAGAAATCGTTCCCGTCTGATTTGGATTATAAAATCATTTATGATAGTACGAAATTCGTAAAAGCATCTATCGAAGAAGTTATTGTTACGTTTATCGAAGCCTTGATTTTGGTTGCCGTCATTGTATATTTGTTCTTACAGAGTGGCCGTTCTACCTTAATCCCGTTGTTGGCTGTGCCAGTATCTTTGCTAGGGACCTTTGCTTGCTTTAAGGTGCTTGACTTTTCTATCAATACATTGACCTTATTCGCCATGGTATTGGCTATCGGCTTGTTGGTCGATGATGCGATCGTTGTTATCGAAGCTGTCGAATATGAAATCAAGTATAACAGTAGGTCGCCACGGGAGGCTACGATTATTGCGATGCAGAACGTACAAGGCCCGGTTGTCGGTGTTGCCTGCGTACTGGCATCTGTATTCGTACCGGTCGGTTTCCTTAGCGGCATGAGTGGTGTCTTGTATCGTCAGTTTGCCTTGACCATTGCCGTGTCTGTCGTTATT
>CALBLM010000331.1 GCA_937895695.1 uncultured Megasphaera sp. | reverse complement strand
GTGGTAATTGCTTTCATAAGTCAGGAATTTTTTCTCACGAAAGTAATACTGCCGAATATTATACAGAGCAACGTTGTACAGATTATTACTGTACTGACACATCTCTCTAAGCATAGAATATACTTTTGGAAAGATGACGAATTGCATTTGATTGTGTTAAGAACACTGTTTTTACCTCATTTTGTTATCCAATACATTATACAGCAAAGTATACGTGAAAGCAATCTAAAAGAACGGCTGTCTAAAAACGAGTCACTCCGCCATTCATCCCCCACCTACGCTTTGCTAAGAGGTGGAGTTCTTCTGGCTCAGTAGGATAAAAAAAGAGAAAGGCAACTCATAGATGCCTTTCTCTTACTACTACTTTATTCTACCGTTACGCTTTTTGCAAGATTTCTTGGTTTATCTACATCATTACCACGGCTGACAGCAATATAATATGCTAACAACTGTAGCGGAATGATTGCCATAATCGGCACAACAAAATTGTCTGACTGCGGTACATGAATCAAGGAATCGACTGTTTTGCCTACTTCCGTATCGCCTTCTTGGACCACACCAATGACATAGGCGTCACGAGCTTTTACTTCCTTGATATTGCTGATCATTTTTTCTTCTACGTCTTTTTGCGTTGCCAAGGCAATCACAGGAATGCCTTTTTCAATCAACGACAAGGTACCGTGTTTTAACTCACCACCGGCATAAGATTCAGCATGAATATAGGAAATTTCCTTTAACTTTAAGGAGCCTTCCATTGCCAGGCCATAGTCCATGGAACGACCAATGAAGAAGACATCTTCTGTTGTTTTAAATGCGTCACACAAGCCTTTGATATCGTCGACATGGTCAAATATTTTTTTGCATAAATCCGGCACAGCAATCAAATCTTTTAATATTTGTTCTTCTTTTTCTGCGGCCAGTTTTCCATTTAAGCGGCCCATATATAATGCCAACAACAGCAACGTAACGAGCTGTGTTGTATACGCTTTAGTAGAAGCTACGGCAATTTCCGGACCAGCCCATGTGTAGGCAACCTGATCGGCTTCACGAGAAATAGAAGACCCTACAACATTGGTAATAGCTAACGACCGGGCTCCTAAGCGTTTGGCTTCTTTAAGTGCTGCCAAGGTATCAATCGTTTCACCGGACTGGCTAATAATAATGCATAAGGTTTTGCTGTCTGTCAGCGGATCGCGATAGCGGTATTCAGACGCAATGTCTACTTCTACAGGAATACGTGCCAATTTTTCAATAAAATATTTGGCCAATAATCCGGCATGATATGCCGTACCGCATGCGGTAATCATGATTTTGCCAATAGAGTTCACATCTTCCGGCGTCCAGTTTAATTCGTCAAAATGAACGTGTTTGCCATCTTTTGTAATACGGCAGCTCATAGTATCTCGAATTGCTTTAGGCTGTTCATAAATTTCCTTGAGCATAAAATGTTCAAAGCCGCCTTTTTCTGCTGCTTCAGCATCCCAGTTTACTTCAAAGACCTTTTTAGAAATCGGTTTGCCTTCTAAGTCTGTTACCCATACTTTATTTTTCTGTACAATAGCAATTTCGCCATCATTCATAATATACGTTTTGCGCGTATAGTTTAAAATAGCCGGAATATCGGATGCAATGTAATTTTCGCCTTTACCCAAGCCGACAATCAAGGGATTGTCCTTTTTGCTACAAATAATTTTATCTGGTTCAAATTTGCACATAAATACGAGTGAATACGAGCCCCGCAACCGTGCCAGTACATTACGTACAGTCCGCGTAAAATCACCATCATACATATCGGCGCATAAATGAGCTACAACTTCTGTATCTGTTTCCGATTTAAAATGGTATCCTTTGGCAAGCAGTTCTTCTTTGAGTTCCATATAATTTTCAATAATACCATTATGGACAATCGCAAAGTTTCCTTTTTCATCGGTATGCGGATGGGCATTGACATCGGACGGACCGCCATGGGTTGCCCAACGTGTATGTCCAATCCCAACAGTACCGGATACGGGATGGGCTTTAACTTCGTTTGCCAAGTTCACCAAACGGCCCTGCTTTTTCCGTACGGCAATGGCTCCATTGTTATACACGGCAATACCTGCGGAATCATAACCACGATATTCCAGTTTTGCCAACCCATCCATCAAGAAGTCAGCTGCTTCTCTGCCTCCAATATAACCTACAATACCACACATAGTTTTATCCTCCTGCTATTCAATTATTACGGTTCATTGCTTCGCATGATATATTTGTTCATCGTGTTGCCACCATGTTTTGTTATCACGTAACGACTGAAGCTGCCGAGAGACATCCGCTGACTATTCGATACTTCTCTTCCTCGTCCACCTTGTCTACAAGGTACTAGCGCTATCCATTTTACGAAGGATTTCCAAACGCCTGTAAAAAAACAGGAATGAAGTTCAATTTGCTTAAACTCCATTCCCACATTATATATATTTTGTCTTTTTTAGTCAATACCTGTCTATTATTTCGAAGGACCCATTTCATGTTCAACGACAACGGCAATATCATCGACAATGCGTTGCAACTGATCTAAATCAGGACCTTCGGCCATAACACGAATTAACGGTTCTGTACCGGACGGGCGAACAAGTATACGGCCTTCATCTCCCAACTCTGCTTCACCGGAAGCAATGGCTGCCATAATTAAGCTATTTTCTTCCCATCCTGATTTCGTCTGGACGCGTACATTTTTTAGGATTTGCGGATACCGCGTCATAATGGAAGCCAATTCAGACAAAGGTTTCTGTTTTTGCTTCATAATGCTCAACAGTTGTACGGCTGTCAATAGTCCATCACCGGTCGTATTATAATCCAAGAAAATAATATGTCCCGACTGTTCACCACCCAGGCAGTAGCCATCTTTACGCATCCGTTCCAGTACGTAACGGTCGCCGACTGCTGTTGTTTCTGATTTGCATCCTAATTCTTTAAGTGCTTTATGAAAGCCAATATTGCTCATTACCGTACCAACAACGGTATTTTGTTTCAATTTGCCTTCTTCTTTCAGCTTCAAGGCGCATAACAACATAATCTGGTCGCCATCCATTTCCTGGCCTTTTTCATCAACAGCCAGGCAGCGATCTGCATCACCATCATTAGCAATGCCTACATCAGCACCATATTTCAGTACAGCTTCTTTCAAGCTGTCTAAATGGGTAGAACCGCAATTTTCGTTAATGTTCACTCCATTGGGCTCATGATGAATCGCAATGACTTCAGCACCAAGGCGGCGTAAAATTTCCGGTCCTAAAACCGATGCCGAACCATTCGCACCATCATGGACTACTTTTAATCCAGATAAGTCAACATCCGTTGATTTGCAAATAAAATCAGCATATTCTTTTTGCAAATCCGTCCATTCCGAAATCGTCCCAATAGCTGCCCCTGTAGGACGGCTCTGCAGTCCAGCCCGTTCATCTTTGAGCAT
>CALBLM010000330.1 GCA_937895695.1 uncultured Megasphaera sp. | reverse complement strand
GTGGAATTGTTGGAAAAAATGAACTTCAAGCACAAAGGAATAAAAACCTTGGCAAAGAGTACTATGAACAGGATATGAAACTGTTAAGAGAAGGAGGAAGTCTTAAATGTTATAGTAAAATTAAGAGAGAAGGCAATTATCAATATTATGAAATAAATAAATCAGCCGTAACGGATGATGGTGGGAATATTATTGGTATTATTGGGACGGTAATCGATGTTACCAAAGAATTTGAACTGCAGAAATGTGTTAAGACACAACTTATTACAGATCCGATTACTGGGTTGTATAATAACACGTTTCTTAACCATTGGAAAGAGAAGAAAAAGTTAATCTATCCCTTTTCAATCATAGCTGGCGATTGTAATTTTTTGAAACATATGAATGACACCTTTGGTCATGAAAAAGGAGACGATCTGCTTAAACATGTAGCCAAATTATTTCGGGAAAATCTTCCAGAGAATTGCTATTCCATAAGAACCGGTGGCGATGAATTTATCATTTTGTGCAACCATACCTCAGAAAATGATGCAAAACGATATATTGCTATGATGCAGCAAAAATCGAAGGAAATATCCATATGCGGTATTACATTAAGTATCGCATTGGGAAGCTGCACAATGCATAAAGAAAATAGCATGACATTTGATGAATGTAAAAAATGTGCAGATGCCAGAATGTATCAAAATAAAAGAGACATGAAAAAAAGATATTTCGATACACTGGGCAAAAGCAATCCCATTTATAATGAATTATTTATGCGAAAAATATTGAATCAAATGCTGGTAATACTCTTTTTTAAGGATACGCGATGTCGTTATCGATATATAAATTTTTTCGATGAAAGAAATCTGAGGAATGAGCAAAAAGATGGATTCGGTATTGGCTGTACAGATATGGAAATTCAAAAAGATCCTAATCTCGCTCGGGAATACTACGAAGATGATCTTAAAATACTAAAAACCGGAATGGGAAGTGTTTTGATAAAAGATATTCCAGGAGAAGATGGCATCAGGTATTACAAAATCATAAAATCGGCAGTTCGGGATGAAAAAAATAATATCATAGGAATTGTGGGAACTGTAATAGATATAACTGCGACAAAGATGGATTTTGACAACAATTGAAGACGACAAAGGCCCTTAGCTATGAGTTTAATGTGCACAGCTAAGGGCTTTTGTTTATACAATGCCAAAAATTGGCAATAAATACAAGGTTTTACAATATTTTAACTTATTCCCATTCAATCGTTGCTGGCGGTTTGCTCGTTACGTCGTAGACAATGCGATTGATATGATCTACTTCATTGACGATACGGCTGGAAACTTTGTCGAGTACGTCGTAAGGGATTCTTGCCCAGTCGGCTGTCATAAAGTCTGTTGTTGTGACACCGCGCAAGGCCAAGGTATAATCATACGTACGGAAATCGCCCATAACACCGACAGTACGGTTGCTAGTCAGAACGGCAAAATACTGATTAATAGAACGATCCAAACCAGCAGTGGCAATTTCTTCGCGGAAAATCGCATCGGCATCGCGGAGAATTTCCAATTTTTCTTTGGTGATTTCACCCATGACACGGATTGCCAAACCCGGACCAGGGAAGGGCTGACGCCATACGAGGTAATCAGGCAGGCCGAGTTCTGCACCGAGTTCGCGTACTTCGTCTTTAAAGAGGTTGCGAAGCGGTTCAATGAGGCCTTTGAAATCAACGACAGCCGGCAGACCGCCTACGTTGTGATGGCTTTTGATAACGGCAGCATCACCGGCACCGGATTCGATAACGTCCGGATAAATCGTTCCCTGTGCTAAAAAGTCAACGGCACCAATTTTACGGCCTTCGTCTTCAAATACACGAATAAATTCTTCACCGATAATTTTCCGTTTCCGTTCCGGTTCGCTGACGCCGGCCAATTTACTGAGAAAACGTTCAGATGCATCAACGCGGATGAAATTCATACCAGAGTTTTTAAAAGCCGCTTCGACTTCATCGCCTTCGTTTTTACGCATCAAGCCGTGATCGACAAAAATGCAGGTCAGCTGACTGCCAACAGCTTTGGAAATTAATGCCGCAGCGACAGAGCTGTCGACACCGCCGGAAAGGGCCAATACGACTTTACCGTCACCGACGGTCTGTTTAATCTGTTCTACTGCCGTTTTAGCATAATTTGCCATCGTCCAAGAACCGGTACAGCCACAGACTTCAAAGAGGAAGTTATGAATCATTTCTTTGCCGTGTTCGGAATGAAGTACTTCCGGGTGGTACTGCATCGCATAGAGTTTTTTTGCCGGATTCTGCATCGCTGCTACCGGGCAGTTATCCGTATGCGCTACGATTTCAAAGCCATCTGGAATCTTAGCAACGTAGTCCTGATGGCTCATCCATACGATTTCTTTTTCCTGCAGTCCTTTAAAGAGAGGCGATGCTGTATTCACATCAATTTCTGTTTTGCCAAATTCACGCATATCCGCATGTTTGACTTCGCCGCCTAAGGTTTGTGCCATAAACTGCATGCCATAGCAAAGGCCCAAAACAGGAATTCCCAAATGAAATACTTCTTCTTCAATTTTAGGTGCTTTATCTTCATACACGCTGGCTGGGCCGCCTGTAAAGATGATGCCCTGGGGCTGTAATTCTTTAATTTTACTTACGGCTTTGTGATATGGGTATACTTCGCAGTATACATGATTTTCACGGACACGCCGTGCAATAAGTTGGTTATACTGACCACCAAAATCGACAACAATGACGAGTTCTTTGTTATCCATTTCTTCCTCCTCGAATGTATAAAGTATCATATAGCAACGGCTACATGTTTTTTAATGATTCTGTTATTATACCATGAATAGTCCCCTAACAAAAGAGAGAATCTACGATAACCATGGGGTTTTGGAAAAGCAACCCCAAAAAAGCTGTCATATGATGAAACAAAACTTTCATCATATGACAGCTTTCGGCTTGGTTCAATGACTATTATTTATTTTTTTCGTCGTCTGCACCGTATTCACGGTACAGTTCACCAATAATATTGCTACGCGTAATGATACCGACAACGCGCCGTCCATCAACAATGGGAATGACTTTGAGATGTTCAGCTACCATAACGCCGGCAATTTGTTCCACATCCGCATCGGGAGCAGCAATAATCACATCTTTAGTCATCATCGCTTTTGCCGTGCAGGCCATCAGTTTTTTGAATCCTTTGTCGTATTCACTGATACCATTATAATAGATGCTGGCACCGAGCAAATTCACGTAATGCGGAACATGCGGTTTAATTTTTTTATACAACAAATCCGCATCCGTCACAATACCAATCAGTTTTTCTTCATCATCCACAATGGGAATGGCTGTGATTTTATGTTTGACAAACATGTGTACCAAATCAAAGACCGACGTATCCGGACTGGCCGTCACAAATACTTTTTCCATAATATCCGATGCTGTGCGT
>CALBLM010000329.1 GCA_937895695.1 uncultured Megasphaera sp. | reverse complement strand
AGGCGGTACATAGACTTGGAATGTATATTTCGGGAATGCTTCATGAACGTAACGGTTTAATTCCGTCAGCGCATCTTTCATATCACTCGTGCTTTGCCAAGGAACGTAATCCGGTTCATCATCCTGATATCCCGGTGGCACTAACGGCTGATGATTATAGCCATGAATGCCCATTTCACCGCCAACAGAAATCAAATCGTTACCGTAAACCAACAGTGCATTACGACCTTCCCGTTCATAAATCGGTTCAAACGGTCCTTGCACTTGGTCGCCATAACTTTCAATAATCACTCCCGTATATTTGATGTGTTCCTTTTCTTGCAGTTCCTTCATATAGGGCCACCAAATACGGCTGTAAAAATCACGGGTCGTCATCTGATATTCACTGCGTATTTTATCTTGGTATCCTTCGGGAATAGGCGATGGAAAATCATCGATAAAAAATATCTTGCAGCCCACAATCGGATAGAATGTATCTTCGCCGCAATGGGCCAAAAAACTCATTAAAAAGCCACGGTTTGTCTTATCAGGACGCATAGAACCATTATATACGTAAAACCTCCCCTTGCCGTATGCCTGCTGCCAAATGAGCGGTACCGTACGGGTATAATCACTGACATGCACAACAGCCGAGTCCAAAAGGGTCACCGAATCGACAAAGGTATTGTAACGAATATCGTCGGCTACTTGAACACCCTTACTGCCCGGTAAAAAATCGGTTTGCATCATCAATCCCTGAGCCGTAAACGATTGAGATTCCCCATCTAGCTGACTGATTCCTAACGTAGCTAGCGTATCCTGACTAATCGGTATATCCGGATTTTGCTGCAACCGCGTTAGCAAAATCGCCGTGCCGCCTTGTTCCACATATGAAAAAATCGTCGGCAGCGATACAACACGACTCAAGTCACCGGTAGCCAATAGGACGCCACGTATGCCATCTAATCCATTCGCTATAGGCGTATCATTACGGACACTTTGGAATTTCATTTTCTTTTCTGTAATCATTCGTTCTGTTTCATGACGCAAAAACATGCTTTCTACCGAACTTGGATCATACACAATGAGATATGTGTCAGGCGTAATTTCATCGGCTCCGCTCCACGGTTCACCGCTATTTTGTTCTGAACTCATGCGCATATTGCCCACTGTAAATAAATGCAAAAAGCCGTCCATTCGATTATATTGAAAAAACAGGCCGAGAAACAAGACAATGCCGATAATCCAAAACATACCTTGTTTATGCATGAACAGCCTCCTTATCCCAAAAACGAATAATCCGCAAGGCTTCCGGTGACAGTCGCTGTGGTAATGCTTTTAATTGCTGTACCTTTTCCTGCAATTTTACTTCATCATGTAATGCTTGATACACTTGAATTTCCATCAAAATTGGCTCCTCTTGCCCTTCATGGGTTGACGCAAATTTCTGACACACTTGGTATGCCTCTTCCAAACGGTTACTGACAATAAGCATTCTAATCCGTTCTGTATAATAGACTTCTTGATTGGGAATCTGTTGATTCAGTAATTCCAATGCAGAAATATATGCTTGCCGTTGTTGGTTTTTATCCATCTCTGTGCCATATCCGCTCTGAAGGAACAATTTCAACTTTCCAACATACGCTTTCAACAACTCGATATCATTCGGTGCTTTTTTGAGTTGCTGTTCCAGGCTAAACAATTCGTCACCTAGTTCTTCCATTTTCGCTGTCATCAACGATACGGCAAAGTACGCAATTTCTCGGTCCGTATCATGAACAGCGGTCTGCAGAATGTCTTGATTGACTACCATATCTTGACGAATAGCATCTGTAAAATACTTGCGCTTCAATTTGGCATCGTCAAGGAGAAAAATGTCATTCATGGGAATAATCTCATCATCATACCCTCGATCTTGCAAGGAAAACAAATGCTCCTCTTCTGGAACGAATTCTACTTCGCCTTTTTCCAAATTAAACAGACGTATTCCTATATGAAGAAACAGTAAAATTAAAAATCCCGCTCCGGGGAGCAGCAACATCATTCCCAATTCAACAATCCCTTGAGCCTTACCATACCGACGGAAAATGACCAGACAGAAAAGCAGTACCAATACCATATAGAAAAAAGCTGCTATGCCAAAGGTCATTATAGTACCTCCTTACCATCTAACGTAGGTACACCGCCTTGCGCCAGTCGTTCTTGTATCTGTTGCAGTACCATTTTATTGGCATCCGGAAATATCAGCCATACATCACCCTGATAAATGCCGATATAATCTTCCATCCGTATATGATTGCCAATACATTGATCTATTTGTTGATAGGTCATGCCCGGCAGATTGACTTTGACCATCATCGCTGAATACCCTGCCTGCATCTGTCGACGTTCTCGCAATTTATCAATCACGCGCAGCAACTCTTTTTCTTTAAGAATCCGTGTGTCTGAGATGTAACACTGCTGCATCGTTTCCTGTTCCCATAAATAGGCTCTAGCCAATGCAGCCGATACCAAACGGCTTGTGATGGCCATCAAATTCATTTCATACATGCTCCATTTTTCAAAGTCCATGTGATATAGTTGAATAATCGCAATGACTCTATTTTCATAGACAATCGGCGCAGCTAAATCCGGTATCCCTTTTAAAAGATCGCGATTTATGAATATGCTGTGATCCCGCATCATTTGCTGAAGGTATGGATACTCTTCTATTTTTAGAGAATGCGGTTCTTGGGCCGTTCTATCTCCAATACGAACTTTTTGGCGCAAATACGCACTATTCTTACCTACAACGTATATAATAACTTGCGAAACGCCAAGAATTTCAGCCGTTACCAAGGCCGTTTTATTATATATATTTTCCGGTTCGACTGAATCCAAAGCACTGACAATATGATACATTCGGCCCATACTATCTTGGGAATTCACGATCTGTCGGTATAGTTTATCTTTAGTTTTTACATTTTCTTCAAACAGTCGCCGCAAAAATCGATATTGTCCCACATCCCGCAGATGCTGCCAGCGAGCTGCCTGGGCATTAAATTTTGATTGCTCCGCTACATAACCAGAAAGAACTCCGATTACCAAATAGGACAGAAAATGAAGCAGTTCCTCCGGTGAATACAGAATCGATATCAGTCCAAAGCCAACATCGCCATAGTTGGATACCATGAGGAGTATATATGAAAAAGCAACCGCCAAAAACGCTTGCCGGCGGCCATATAACAACCCCATAATCGTTATATACAAAAAATTAAAATCAAAGGGCACAGCCGAATTCACAACGCGTCCATTTTGAAGATGCATGATTCCCAGCATGGCCAACGCACTGACAGCATTTTCTACATACGGAATGAGTTTTTCTTTCCATACGTTACGGAGTCGTTCCCGTCGTTTTTTCTGCCGCATCGTCTGTTCCCTATCTACGGACAGCTGTATATTTTTATACATCGCAGATATATCATTCGCCAAGTTCTGACGAGCCTGCCAACCAATCTGTTGATGCGCTAGTTTCGGTACGAGAAGGGCCTGTGAAAACGTTTCCTCTTTTTGGAAATCAACAGGGATATTTCCGTTTGCCGCCGTGCAAGCCAATTGGTAAAATTCATGATACGTCACAGACTGATCCGGGGCAATATGAAGATAATCACCGGTATACCCGCGCTCATACGTCTGAAAAACAGCGTAGGCTGTATCGCGAGTTGAGAGAAAAGCCCGTCGTTCCTCTGCGTTATATACAGGTACCGGTTTATGAACAGCACACGTATATAAATAATGGGCCGCAAAGCCATCTTTCCACCCCATCCCCAATCCATACATATCGGGAACGCGCAAAATCGTAATGGGTAATCCCTGCTTCTTCCAGCTTAACGCAAATGCTTCCAAGCGCATCAAATATCGGCCTTCTGTATGTTCCGGCTGCGCTGGAGTCCGTTCTGTCACTTTCCCTTGATTCGTATTAAATACATTCGCACTAGATAATAGCAATATCTTTCCGCAGTGATAAGATGCTGCAAACTGCAGCATTTGTTCCAAAGGCAGCATAGACTGGATTTCCAAGTGTTCTCGCAAGTCATACACCATGAGATCAAAATGATGTACTGAAAAAACTTGTTCCATCTTTTCCGTATCCGATTTGCAATCATAGGATGTCACATGAGGAATATTCTTTTTTTCTTGGCCAAAACGAAAAATTTCCCAATCTTCTTTCTGAAATATAGGCAGTAATGCCTGTTCCATATACGCTGCACATTGTAATAACACCGATTTTTTTATAGCATTCGTAATACGATATGTTCCCATCTGTTTTGATCCTATCCCCCTAACAGACTAACAGCTATATAGTTATAATACAATTTATTATATAGCACTTTTCCTGCCTAGTAATTGAATACTCCCACCACTTACGCACTCACGTGCGTTGAAGTGGGGGATTCTTGAGAAGTTTGATTAAGCAATCCTTATTC
>CALBLM010000328.1 GCA_937895695.1 uncultured Megasphaera sp. | reverse complement strand
ATCCCGGTGCCGTCCG
Source organism: uncultured Megasphaera sp. (assembly GCA_937895695.1). Lineage (GTDB taxonomy): Bacteria > Bacillota > Negativicutes > Veillonellales > Megasphaeraceae > Megasphaera. Next base: position 2,980 of record CALBLM010000328.1, on the reverse strand, counting down.
ATGGGCTGTCGATGTATCAATAATGCGGACATGGCAATCTATCGCTAATTCAACAGCTTCCTTCGCTGCCGCATCAGGTAAACAAAGAAAAGCTATATCTGCTTGTTTCATGCACGCTTTAATTGCTGCCGGATCTTTCCGTAATTCATCAGCAATGGGAATAAGTTCAATATCATTCCGATGTTGCAGCCGTTCGTGAATTCTAAGGCCTGTCGTGCCTTCATGTCCATCAATAAATACGTTTGTCTTCACTATTACTACACTCCTATATCTCGTATAATGGTGCCTTACCCATACAGCATACGACACCTTATATATGTTGAATTTTTATTCATTATAGTTGTATTTTAATATTTTGTCAAGAATAGAGACAAAACTTTTATATAAAAATAATCCTTTGCCTATGTTTATCATATTATTATGCCTAAATAGAAAAAAATGTATGCCTTTCTCGTTCTTACCATGAAATAAAAAAGCCGCTTTCCTGACAAAACAGGAGCGGCTTTTTCGTTTTTCTATGTGAACGATAAACTGTCATTCGCATCAGACAATATGGTTTGTTTTACCATGTATAAAATAAAATTTAGAATTTGACTTCCGCGCCGACACGCCACATGCGGCCGTCCAAATTGATGGCACTGATTTTTTTATCCAATATATTATCAAGACCGACGAAGACTCGTTTGCCTTCGCCAAATTTCTTCGTAACGACGAAATTCAGCGTATTGTATGTATATTCGTTGTTGCCGTCAGAATAGTCATACGCCAACTGATCCCATAGATTGAATATAAACCCATAGGGTTTTAAATCATCGTAGATGACCTGGGCTGTCGTCATATTTTTGGCTATGCCGTCAACGCCATGGCCGCTGTTTCCAGATGAAGTCACATTGTTGCTGGCACTCGTCCAGTTGCTGTTCAGCTTAGCCATCCAGTAGCGATTGAAATTGCGGCCTACTTCCAATTCCACACCATGAAGTTTCGTCGTACCATCAAGGTTATAGTACTGGGAAAAGGTGCTGTTTTCTAAGGAATTCACTCCATCAGGAATGTTATGGGTTGTAATATAATTTTCTACGTGGTTGTTAAAATACGTAACCTTGCCGAAGTTGCCGTGTCCTTCCAATTCATAGCTGATATCAAAATTGGTTGATTCTTCAGGAACCAAATCGGGATTGCCAAAAATCGTATTACCAGCATGATAAAAATCACTGTATAATTCCGTAACCGTCGGAGCCTTAAATCCTTTTCCCCAATTAACTTTGAAACGGCTGTGAGTATTGAAGAAATAGGTTGCACCGATTTTAGGTGTCGTCTTGGAACCAAAGTTGCTGTGATGGTCATACCGGACAGCCGGAATGAGGAGGAGTTTGTCACCAACCATCCATTCGTCCTGCACATAGCCAGCATAGGTCTGCGTATCTTTCGATGCACCGTCTACATTCGAACCTTCTACGGTATTCGATGTGAAATCGCCGCCAAAAGTAAGGAGATGGTTATCTCCCAAGGCCATGCTATCCTTTCCTTCTACGCCCCAAACGGTATATTTGTTTGTTTCGCCATAGGTCGGAGCCGTTGGTTCATCATATTTATTTGGCATGAACTGATGCAGAATGTCATAGGCTATGTTATTCCCAATCGTTCCCATACTCCCAAAGATTTCATACGGCAACATACGGGATTTTTTCATATGGCTGTAATAGGTACGGAACGTATAGTTATTTCTTTCGCTTTTCCCATCAAAGGTTAAACTCATATTTTTTTCTTCTTGATCTAATGTCGCCTTGTTGGGATCATAGTATAAGTATTTATTGGTTAATCTATTGATAAGTGCTGATTGTGCTTCTTGCGTCATCCCCATGGCATCACCCATACCTGGTTTCGTTGCTGTACCGGAAACCATTCCTGTAATCATGCCGCTTACCGCTTTTTTTACACTGGGGCCAATACTCGGCCAATCGGCTTCTTGATTAGACTTGAAGTATGATGCGTCAAGACGCAAGGACTGATGGTCATTGAAACGATACGTTCCATTTACGTCGACGCTGTGTTTAGGCCCGTAAAGATAACCCATCGTCCCGTCTTGCATGAGACGGTTACGGTCTTTACTAACGGATATATCGACAGAACCGCTAAACTTACCAATATCACCGGTTTCGACATGATAGTAATTGGTAATACTTTCCGTACCTGTCGTCACACCAGATGTAATGGATTCGTCTTTTCCCGACGTCTTCGTAATAATATTAATGACACCAGACAAGGCATCAGAGCCATACTGAGCCGATGCTGCACCGCGAACAATTTCAATTCGTTCAATCGTATTGACGTTGATACGGTCTAAGGTCATGAGGTTTTGCGATGTCGACGTATCTTCAACAGCCATGCGATGGCCATTGATTAAAATAAGTCCTTCATTCGTAGCACCACCGCGAATGGATATGCGCCGACCAAATCCATTACTCTGTGGAAAAATATTGACGTTGTTGGCCAATTTCAGGGCATCATATACGTTCGCAGCTCCCAGTTTTTGAATATCTTCTGCCGTAATAACCTCAACAGAGTTGGGAACATTTTTCACTTCTTCTTCCGTCCGCGTCGCTGTCACAATGACATCTTTTATATTTTGTACCGATGTGGCAGTGTCAGCAGCCCATACTGGAGCCATGAAAGAGGTTGTAATCGCTGCTGTTAATAAAATCGTTCGTTCCGACATATGACTTTTCATCCGTACTGCCTCCTTTATAACTGATATATTTTATCAAATACTTGCAAAGTATATCATATTGATAAATGAAAATCAATACCGATAATTTTTTTTTTACAATTGTTCTCTCCTTTTCATACGGAGACAATACAAATACAACAAAAAAACAGACCCACCTTTTTGTATAAAAGATGAGTCTGTTAGCATTCTATGTTCTATATGAAATGATGAGGTGAATTACTTATCCATGTCGTAATCTTGAAGTGCTGCAAC
>CALBLM010000327.1 GCA_937895695.1 uncultured Megasphaera sp. | reverse complement strand
CGGTGCCAAATTGCGCGGCAGTGCTCCTGCGTGGGACCATCTGTCCGGCTGGGGCGTCGGCCTTCGCTACCAAAAGCCTGACGATTGGAATGTCCAGCTCGACTACGCTTGGAAAATCCATGCCCGCGACGATCGGACAGAACCGAATAATCATGACGGGCGGCTTTGGCTGCAAGTATATAAAATGTTTTAGACCGTACATGAAGTACAATACGTCTTGCAACAAAATTACTATATAAATAAGAGGTATGATATATGAAACGAAATACTATCTTACATCATTATATTACCCTTTGGCTCATGGCTTCATTGGCAGCCGTACCAATGGTTGCCGGAGCAGCAGGAAATACAGTTGTATCGAATAATACACTGCCAACAGGAGGCACCTCGATTACGGGAAACCATACAGGACTTGATGCGAATACGAATCATGTTATGAATATTAACCAGACTGGAAAAAACGGCATCATCAAATGGAATGATTTCTCTATCGGTGCCAATGCTGAGGTCAATTTTAAAGGCGATACAGACCATTTTAATACCTTAAACTATGTTACAGGCAGCAACATGTCTCAGATTTACGGCAAAATGAATGCCAACAACAACGGTAATATCTATCTGGTCAACCCGAACGGCGTACAGATCGGCAACTCTGCACAGATTAACGTAGGCAGTCTCTATGTATCGACCAAGAAAATTGACGATATTGACAAGTGGAATGTTAATACCAATATAGAAGATTCGTTACGCAACGTGAATACCTTAAACAATGCCCAGCTCATGTCCTTGGGCTACGTGACAGCCAACAAAGTCACCTTTGAAGGCAAACGTGTCATTATCGATATAGATCGTTTGCAGACGCCGGAGTTGAAATCTGATGCGGATACGCCGAATATTCACGTAGTTTCTATCCGAGATGATACAGAAGGCGATTACGCAACCACCAAATCGGATAACCGGCTCTATGATGTGGTATTGGGAACAGAAACGGGAAAAAGTTCAGCTTGGGAAAAGAAAATTGATTTTCGCAATGTAAAGGAAACCGATTTGAGCAAAGCCGATGCGGTCAAACGTGGAGACAGTAAAGCCCAAAATCCAGTCAATGCGGATGAAACGCTGGCACAGTATTTCACCTATCGATGGATCAAATCGGGAAATGAACTGTCTCAAATTGGCAAAAAAGGAAGCGGCTATGAACTGAATGGTCACTATGCGCTGCGCAACGCCATTGATTTGACGAACCAACACCAGACGCCATTGGGAAACGATATAAATAATCCTTTTACTGGTAAATTTGATGGCTTGGGATACAATATTTTTGGCTTGTCTATGGACAATAGAAATAACAATACCGCCACGGGGCTTTTCGGCTATACCAATGGGGCTATCATTGGTCATCTGAATCTCATTGCCGGTACCAATGGCACGTCCATTTATGGAAAAGACTATACAGGAGCTCTGATCGGTCATGCTGTAGATACGCAAGTACGCAATGTGACCAGTACACTAGAAGTAGAAGGCGAAAAATATACGGGTGGTCTCATCGGTTATGCAGAACAGACAAATAATTCTGATACCATGAAAAAGTCTATCTTGAATAACATCATCAATACCGGCACCATTCATGGTACCCAATACGTCGGCGGTATTGTGGGATACATGAAAGGTGGTACGCTTGGCGTTGGCGAACGGGGCAGTGTATCTGATGAAGAAACACATAACTTAGGAAAAATCACTGGGACGAAGAGTGATGTCGGC
>CALBLM010000326.1 GCA_937895695.1 uncultured Megasphaera sp. | reverse complement strand
ATGACTCAGCCTTCTTTCTATTTTATATGAATATTTGTTCATATATCGTGGTAAAAAAAGACGCTTCGCTTACCCCGTGTTTCGTAAAAGCGTCTTTTTTGATGTTACAGATAAATTTCAAAATCATCATCTATCCGTTTACAGTTTTTCCGAACCTGTTCCATCACAGCGTTGACATCCTGTCCATCTTCAAATTCCACTTTCATTTTAAGAAGCATAAAATTGACTATAGCATCTTTAACACCATCTGTCTTCTTCGCTGCTTCTTCCATTTTATTGGCACAATTAGCACAATCTACCTCAATTTTATAACTTTTTTTCATGGTAAAGCACCCCTTTTTTAACTATGAATATATGAGTAATTGTTCATTTATTTGCCTATACTATAGCAAAGCATCCTATACCTTGTCAATACAAAAAAAGAAATCCTATCAACGTATATCCAAAAAGTATGTATTCTTTTCAGCTATACGTCAATAGGATATAGTCTTCTCTTCACTATTTCGTAATGACCGCTAATACATCACCGGTTTTTACATTATCGCCTACATTGGCACGTATTTCATGAAGTGTGCCATCTGCCGTTGCTGTAATATCGTTCTGCATTTTCATGGCTTCTAATACGAGCAAGACATCGCCGCGTTTAACAGCACTCCCAACTTCTGCTTTCAGAGCAGAAATTTTGCCAGGCATCGGTGCTTTTACAGCAATAGCTCCCTCCGGAACAGGACCGGCTGCAATAGGAGCTGCCGCTGGCTGCGGTGCTTTTGGTGCTGGTGCAGCTACCGGATCTGCCGGAACTGCTGGCTGCGGAGCCGGTGTCGGAACAGCAGGGGCAGCTGACGCCATGCCGACTTCTTCTACTTCTACTTCATAAGATTGTCCATTGACGGTTACTTTAAATTTTTTCATTCTATATCCTCCTGGATCATTTACATCGTGATGGTATTGTCTATTTCATATTGGCTAATCGGCCTGCCATAACCCAATTTTTACTGCGTTGCTGAACCGGACGAATGGAACGGATAGCCGCAGGAGAATATCCGCAGGCTGCCACGGCAGCCATAATAACTGCTACAATTTCCGGAGATAACTTCCCTGCTGTTTCATTCTTGGGAATTACAGCAACCGGCCGTGCTGGTACAACTGCTGGATGGCGTGTTCCTATCGGGACAATCGGATGCTGTACAGGAACTGCATCAACGGTTTCATTCGTTGATACTGCTTTTTCTTGTTGGGGTTGTACTGATACCTTTTGTTTCGCATCCACTTGACATGCTTTTTCAATCACATTGCGCAATTTAGCATTTTCCTTTTCTAAATTTGCAATACGCTGATCAAATTCACGCGTCCGACTTGTTACGACATACCAAACAATGCCCAGCAAAACAGCTAATGCAATAAGGGCCACTAAGACAAATTCCATCGAAACAACTGCTGTTTCTTCCATCTCGTATCCTCCCCTTATAATGGCATATTGCCGTGTTTTTTCGCCGGTCGTTCTTCCCGTTTGCTGTACAACATAGCTAATGCATTAATCACGCGCGGGCGTGTTTCTTTCGGTTCAATGATGCAGTCTACATAGCCATGTTCCGCTGCTTTATAGGGGTTCGCAAAGTCTTCAATATATTCTTGTTTTTTCTTTTCTTTTTCCGGATCACGCTTGAAAATAATATTGGCCGCACCATCAGGCCCCATAACAGCAATTTCTGCTGTCGGCCAAGCGAATACCATATCTGCACCGAGCTGACGGCAGCACATCGCAATATAGGCACCGCCATAGGCTTTCCGTGTAACGACTGTCACTTTCGGAACGGTAGCTTCACAATATGCATAGAGCATTTTTGCGCCATGCCGAATAATACCGCCAAATTCCTGCGTCGTTCCTGGCAAAAATCCCGGTACATCTACAAAGGTAACTAAGGGAATATTGAAACTATCACAGAAGCGGATAAAACGAGCTGCCTTATCGGATGCATTAATATCTAAGCAGCCGGCAAGAAATTTTGGCTGATTGGCAATAATACCAACGGTCTGTCCATCAAACCGTGCAAAGCCGGTAATAATATTCAGCGCATAATTTTCCAACACTTGGAAAATTTCACCATTATCAACACACGATTTAATAACATCCAACATATCATACGGCATGTTGCTGCTGTCTGGAATAATTGCGTTCAAGCTTTCATCAGCACGTTGCGGATC
>CALBLM010000325.1 GCA_937895695.1 uncultured Megasphaera sp. | reverse complement strand
CCAAAATGGCGGTTCTTCAACAATCCCGAAGACTAATAAGCCAATCGCCATGCCAGCAAAACTCCAAATAATCAGCGGACGGCGGCCAAACTTTTCGATAATCAATGTACCTAATACAACTCCGGCAACAAAAATCAAACCGATGACCGAATTGCCAAGGAGCAAATCTTTTCCTTCGCTAAGTTTAATAGCCTTGAGCAACGACGGACCAAATATATAAATCGCAAACATAGGAAGTACTTGCGTTGCCCAGAAAATTCCGGCAAACAAAATTCGTTTTAAATATATTGGCGTAAACAATTCAGTATATGATGTTTTTACCGTCGTTTCTTCTAACGAAGATACATCCGCATCTGGACCATAAATCCGTTTCATAATGACTGTTGCTTCGTCTACACGGCCTTTATTCATGAGCCAACGTGGCGATTCCGGACAGTTGCGTCGTAAATAGACTAAAATAATCGCCGGTACTGCTGTAATGCCCAATAAAATCTGCCAGTTATATGCCCAGTCATATACGATATAGCCGACGACTTCACCCATCGTCATACCGCAGATCCACATAATCATTAAACAGCCAATCATAAATCCGCGCCGATGGGCTGGTGAATATTCTGCCAAATATGACGTAACACTTGGGTAGTCAGAGCCAATAACTAATCCTAATAGGAACCGTACAACGAACAATTGCTCTGCACTCGTCACAAACATAGACAAAATGGACAATATTGCCATGGCAATAGGAATGACAATGAATGGCAACTTTCGCCCCACTTTATCGGAAACATATCCAAAAATAGGACCACCTACTAAAATACCGATCAATGAACCGGCACCAATGGCACCTGTCCAAAACGAATTCAGTTGTAACATAGGACCTAAATGTACTAAAGCCGGACCAATTGCAGCTAAAATATATCCATCTAAAAAATTAGTACTGCCGCAATATATGGTCAGCCTATTTAAAAATGCGTTGAACTCTGTTTCTTGCCTTCGTGAATGCGCCAAACCAATCCGCCTCCTTTCTTATCCACCACATGTCCTATTACATAACCAATCCGTTACGCAATGGACATTCTATCGTATCTATCCATTCGTATATATATCATCTCCTCTGTCTATTGGATTTCCGTACTTTTTGATTTTGTTATGCTTCACGAAATATTTTTAAATAATATATTTAATCTTCGTTAAGCATTACAATTAAAAAAGCCTTTTGCTTTTCTATGTGTTCATTATATACACATAATGCAAAAGGCTCAATGAGTTGAAAACCCAATATTCGATATGTTTTTTGTGCTCACAGCACAACAAAGTGCTGTTTGTGATTACAAAATTTCATATTTATTTTTAATAATTTGAAAGTATCGATGAATATGACAGGCTAAATAGTAGGTAAACCGCGTATCTTCGGCACTCAAATCACATTGCAGCAACTTTTCAATTTTTTGAATTCGATAAGCAACCGTATTGCGATGCGCATACGTTTCTTGCGCAACAGCCTGAATGCTGCCATTATGGGCTATATACGATTCCAATGTACCGAACAAATCCCGTTTATGCATGGCATCATACTGCAGCACAGGGCCTAGCATTTTATCGTGCAGTTCCCGCATGGCCAAGTCATTGCGCTGAGAAAACAGCAATGCATAAACACCCAACGCGCCAAAATATTGACAGGATTTGCCATGAACATGGGCCCACGTAACAGCGCATACGGCTTGTTTATAAGCTGTCGCTAACTCCTGCAGCATGGGAACAACCATACTACTGCCAATAACAGGCTTCATATCTTCCCGTTCATGCAGCTGGGCATATAAATTCTGCATGACATGCATCGTTTCATCCGGATTATCCGACTTTATCATCAAAAAAATCGTTTTTTTGATGGGAAATACAATATATTTGGCTCCTTGTTCATTTAATATATATTTATAGGATGTAATCAGCGTTTGCAGCTGTTCTATCGACGAGATGGTTGAAAAATACAACGCAATAACCTGATAGTGTCCTCGCTCTGTAAATCCATGTAATTTAAGCCGATTCACTGCTTCTGTTTGATGTTGTTCAAAAAAAAGCTGCTTACAGGCATCGACTATTTCATATTCTTTTTGTTTCGTTAAAAAAATCGAATATAAAAAATCCTGCGTAATATCCGATAATCGGATGCGCCAAGGCATCGTAAACAGTGGGAATTGATGGTCGTCGCACAATGCCATTACATCTTCATGAATATCTTCTTCTGTAATGTATTTACCTATATTCAGAACGACCCCGGTAGAACCAATC
>CALBLM010000324.1 GCA_937895695.1 uncultured Megasphaera sp. | reverse complement strand
AATAATGCGGTCGCCATTTTGTATCGTTTTATCCTGCCATTGATACACCATATGGGATAATGCATCATAGTGTACTGTAGGGATATCCGGAAGCAATGCATCATACACGGCTTTTTCCGCCCGTGTACCAATCACATTATCATATTTCTTCATCATCAGCCGGAGAATTTTCACAGACTGCTCTACAGTCTTACCGGCACAATATACGACCTCCGGAAATCCGCAGCGCCGCTGCCGCTGTAAATCCAAATTCGCAAATCCCATATCCTGCACACTGCCCGATTGTTCCTGCACAGCAGATACGGCATCATGCAACGACAAAGTTCCCTGTTTATACGATTCTAAAATCGTGGATATATCTTTCATCGCTTACTCCCGAAAACCATTGGTTTCCCACGCCTTATATAAAACGATACCTACGGACATCGATAAATTAAGCGATTCCGTATTACTGCGCATAGGTATCGTTAAGACATCATCACAACAAGATAAAAATTCTTCTCCCAAACCACTACCTTCATTGCCAAAAGCCAACACTACAGGACGACTATATTCGGCATCTACATAGGATACGCTTCCCTGTGCAGCTGTCCCATACACAAGGCGATCTTCATTAGCACAAAACATATCCAATTGTTCATCCGTTACCTGCTGTACAATAGGAATTTTAAAAATAGCTCCCATGGCACTGCGAATAGTCTTATCATTATATACGTCTACACTGTCTTCACTAAGAAGAATCGCACCAGTATTCGCAGCAGCTGCCGTACGAATAATCGTACCCAAATTGCCTGGATCTTGAATAGCTCGCAAATACAACACAGCTTTATCCGGTGCAATAGCCGGAAGGCTTTCCAAATCATAGGCAAAAAAAGGTAGCATCGCAGCAATTCCCTGCGGTGTTTTGGTATCTTTTATTTTATCATAGACACTATCCGTTACAGAAAAAAAAGTCCAATCTAAACGGCGGCCTTCTTCATAAAAAGCTGCAAATCCGTCATGGGCCATTCCTTTAGGTGATACAAAACAAATACCGTCATGAATACCTGTTGCAATCGCATCTCGGACAAGACGCTGGCCTTCTACAAAAACACGCTGCTGCGTTTGGCGTCCTTTTTTTTGCTTAATCGCACATGCGAGTTTTATCCATTGATTGTCTCGTGATGTAATGTTTTTTATTTCTTCATACATTCCCAATTCCTCCCGGCAGTCAATTACATCTAATCTCTGTTACACATAGCCCAAAAAAGGACTGGCGCATTACGGATTCCTTATTATGCGCAATCCTTTTTTATAGTATTTCGTATAAAAATTTATTTGCTACGTACCTATTGCTACATATATTCTTCTTTGCTCCACCAAGACATATGTAACAAAGATGGCTCCTACATAAAACCACGAAAGGGGCTTGTCATGTGTGACAGCCCCTTATACGGTCTTACTACTGACTTCTTATTGTTTATTTGTATCTTGCGTTTTGTTGGAAGAAAGCAAGCTGTCACGGTTTTGTTTAATGCTGGACAAGGTTTTTTCCAATGTCGATTCTACATATTTAAGTACATCACCGGCATAGGTTATAGAACTGCTTTTAAGTTCTTCTGATGACTGATTAGCATTCAGAATAATCTGATTTGCATGTTCCTGAGCCTGACGAACTAATTCGCTTTCTTCGGTCAATTTTGCAATATAATCTTTAGCTTGCGCAACCATACTGTCTGCATGATGCTGGGCATCAGCAATAATTTTTTCTTTTTCTGCTAATACTTTTTTGGATTGTTCCAATTCTGTCGGCATTGATTCTTTCAAATCGTCAATAATCTGAAGCAATTCTTCTTCTTCAATCATTTTTTTATTGGTAAAAGGCACCTTTGAGGCATTCATTACCAAGCTTTCCAAATCTTCTAATAATTTATCTGAATTCATGTCTTCCACCCCTATGCGTCGTATTTATCCTTAAATTTTTCTTTTAACTTAGCTTCCACATAATCCGGCACCATATCGTCAAGCTTGCCGCCAAAGCACGCTAATTCACGAATCCCCGTCGAACTGATATAGGAATACTGTGTACTCGTCATAATAAACACCGTTTCAATATCCGGTTCAACTTTTTTCATGAGTAATGCTCGTTGAAATTCATATTCGAAATCGCTGAGCGCACGCAGGCCCCGAATAATAATCGTTGCACCATGTTCCATTGCGTATTCATTCAAAAGTCCATGAAAGCTAACAACTTCTACATTAGGAATATGCTTTGTCGTTTCACGCAGCATGTCTTCCCGTTCTTCCATTGTAAATAATGGTTTTTTAGATGGGTTTTCAAATACAGCAATAATCAGCTTGTCTACTAACTTACTGCCTCGTTCAAATATGTCAATATGTCCATTCGTCACTGGATCAAAACTGCCTGGACAAATTCCGATTCGCATATTTCATTTTCCTCCCTGATACCTACGGATAAACGTAATTCGGGTATCCTTTCCATAGGATTTTTCTCTGATGACCTCATACAAAAGGCTGGCAGCTATATCTTCATCCTTGCTGCGTTCCATGAGCAAAAGTCCATGAGGTGCCAGCAAATCGTATTGACATATTAAAGCGATTGTATTATTCACCAAATTCTTATTATACGGCGGATCAGCAAAAATATAATCAAACTGCCGTCCTTGCAAATGAGTCAAAGCCTTGGTTACATCCATGCGCAACACTTCACATTGACTACTAACACCGCATAATGCGGCATTTTGCTTAATTAGCTGTTGTGTATAGTGGTCAATAAACACACCATGTGCAGCGCCACGGCTTAGCGCCTCCAGCCCCAATGCGCCTGTTCCTGCAAATATATCTAATATATTTGCCCCTTCCAGCTCACCATTTGCTAAGATATTGAAAAGACTCTCCCTTGTTCTATCTAATGTAGGGCGCGTTAACATGCCTTTTGGCGATTTCAATACCCTTCCCTTTGCACTGCCGGATATGATTCTCACATAATCACCTGCTTGTACACAATCATTATACACGTTTTTTAAGACATATCAAATAATAAACGATAAAAAATTTTTTCATTTATTAATTCAGAAATAGTAACTATTTTTTGATACGTTCTACTTTTAATTCTTTTCCTTGCAGTAACCGAAAAATGTTATCTTTGTGTCGAACAACTACCAAAAGCGCTGCCACCAGACCAAAAACTGTAACCGGCATGGGTTCGGCAAAAAAATACATCGTAATCGGTACCAGTATTGCTGCAATAATGGATCCAAGCGATACAATGCGGGTCCATCCCACTATGACAGCCCATACAGCAAATACAATCAGTGTTTCCCACGGTGCTAAAAACAAAATGATGCCCAGTCCGGTTGCTACACCCTTGCCGCCTTTAAAATGAAGGAATATAGAACAAGAATGACCGACCAAAGCCAATAAACCGCCTGCAATCATCAGATAAATCTGATATTCAGGAGCCATTACAAGACCAGCTTGTTGTCCTAGATACACACCCAACATACCCTTGGCAATATCCAAAATCAATACCAGCAATCCGCCGACAGCACCAAATACGCGATACGAATTAGTCGCACCCGTGTTATGGCTGCCATAATCACGCGGATCTTTATGAAAAACAGCTTTGCCAATTACCAATCCGCTAGGAAAAGAGCCAGCAATATACGCTAAAATGAGAAACACAATTCCCATCATAACGAATCACCATCTTTCTTTCCACGCAGAATAAGCCGAATTGGCGTACCTTCAAAGCCAAATGTTTCACGCAGTCGATTTTCCAAGAAACGAAGATACGAAAAATGCATCAGCTGCGGTTCATTAACAAATAAAATAAACGTTGGCGGCTGTACAGAAGCTTGCGTCATGTAGTAAATCTTCAGCAACTTTCCGCCCTTAGCCGGCGGCGGATTGGTTAACTGCGCATCTTCGATGAGTTCATTCAAAACACTCGTTGAAACACGCATGTGCTGCTGTTCTGAAACAAATTTAACCATATCTGCCAAGCGGTTGACACGCTGTTTAGTCAAGGCTGAAGCAAATAGAATGGGCGCATATTGCAGAAACGCTAATTCACGACGAATATCTTCTTCAAATTTTTGACTTGTTTTACTGTCTTTGGTAATCAAATCCCATTTATTAACGACAATCACACAGCCCTTGCCCGCTTCATGCACATAGCCGGCAATTTTTTTATCTTGTTCTGTTACGCCTTCTACTGCATCCAATACCAATACGGCTACATCCGAT
>CALBLM010000323.1 GCA_937895695.1 uncultured Megasphaera sp. | reverse complement strand
ATTTTTTATATTATCTAAATCTTCTAGTGTTAATTCTTCGTCTTCATCTTCATCCACTTTATCAGAATGCGTAATAACAACAATGGATTCTTGTCGTTGTTTTTCCAGCAGCTGCATATACTTCATATCCGACTGTAGTCCTGGTTCTGATGAATTCATCAGAAAGATGCAAATATCAGCATATGGAATATATTCTTTAACCATTTCTTCCATATTTCTTTTATCACCATCTTTACTTAAAGCTCCAGTTCCCGGAGAATCAATCCAACGCAGTCCAGATAGCGTAAAATATTGAATATTCCCAGTTGTATCTATATATCCTTCAGCAAATTCCGTTTCTCCTTTTTCATCAGGAGGAACGATGGCTCCCGTATCCCGTCCTTTTTCTTCCGTTTCAAATACAGGTTTATCATGAGTCTTATAGGCATTGTCAAATGAAGCTTGTCGAAACGCTTTACCTGCAAATAAATTGCCTAACGAACTTTTTCCAGACTTTACTGCACCAAAAATCATGATAACTAAATATTTTTCATGTTTACTCATAAAATTCATGCCTTTAGCTTTTACTGTTATTTGGTGATTCCAACTATCTATTGTATTTTGAATCTGTTGTAAAGCGTCTTGAAGTGCCGCATCAATCGCATTACTTTCGTTGCCATTTTTCGTTGTCTGAGGATAAACCTGTATCATATCTTTTTCAAATTGCTGTAATAAGCTGAATACACAATCTCGTTTTTCATCAATAGTCAATGAAAAGTTTCCTAATTGCTCTTTAATGGTATCAATCTTTGAAAAAAATTTTTCTGTTGTTTCTGCAATATACATTGTATCAGGCATAGACACATCTCCTTATTTTTTAGTTAACACTGTCGTATTAATTTGATTTAATAATCCATCAATTTTTTCTAGTTCAGCTTGTTCTCCAGCAATTTGTTCCTGTAATTTTTTCTGCAAATTTTTCTGTATTATCTGCTTAAATTCATCCGGATGTTCACAATAATATTTTTTTCTTTGCCTATTTTTAATATCTTGAGGAAGTAAATCTGGTGCCTCTAAAGATATATTTTGAAAACAGCTTTCGAAGTCTTGTTCCATCAATCGTTTTATATTTTTCAATTCGCTATCAACTTGTTGAATTTGCATTTCTTTTTCTTGAATATCATTCTGTAAGGAGGCATCCCCATACTTACTATAATCTCCATGGCAATCACTGTAATCAGTATGCCCAACAACTACCGCTCCTACTACCACTCCTACTGCACCTGCTATAAACATATATTTCTCCTTTCTATACACCTTCAATAATTAACAATTTAATTTAGTAACGTTCCCGTTCCCATTTTTCTTGTAATTCATCGCGTTTCTTCTTCAATTCATCGCGCTTTAATATGTTTGCTGTCTGCTGTTTACAGTAATTTTGATATTGTTGTTCATATCGGATAATATTCGATAATACATTCTGACTTTCTTCTTTTGCCTGTCCTTCTTTTTGCCGTTTTTGCCGTTCAACTTCATTTTTTAATTGAATAACCATATCATAGTTTTGTGTTTTTAATTTTTCAAGCCGTTTTTGCCGCAATAATACATTATCTTTTTGCAAATCTTCAATTCGCTGATCTATATATGAACGCAATTCAAGAATCCCGCTTCTGGCAACCATCGTTTGTTTATTCTCCCGTTTTCCCTTTTGATATCTTGTGTTAGAAATTTGAAAAATAGGAAAATCAGGGGCTTGAAATTGTTCTTTTAGCCTTGTTTTAATATCGTTTTTAATTATTTCATGTGACATATCTTTATCCGTTTCTTTATATGTCATAACAAGACAAAATCGTTTCCAGAAAAACTTGGAATCAGGAAATAATTTTATTAATTGCTCAAGTTGTCTAATCTCTAATTCATGCAACTCTCCTACTGACGGATTATGTACAAAAAGGATTAAATCGGCTTTCTTATACGCTTGCAAAGCAGTCTTGTCATCTCCTGCATTAGCACCAATTCCCGGGGTATCCACAAAAATAATATTTTTCTTATACACAGCTTCGTTACATGCTACAGTAGTTCTAATATCTGCCGCTTTAAAAACCTCTTTATCAAGTAATGAATTAAACATGCTACTTTTGCCATGATTCATGTTGCCAGCATTTACAATATAAACATTTTTTCTTTCCTGAAACAGTAAATTACTTTGCTTTTGGAAATTTTTCTCTATTTTTTCCAACCTCATTTCCAATGTCTCCATATTCATTCCTCCAATAATTCATATTTTTCTCTATAGCTATTGTTTTGTGCCATACATCTCACACATCGCCGTGATTTCTGCCCGCATCTCTTGAACAAACTCAACCGGTGCCAGCACGTTAATACGTCTACCTTGGCTTAGAAGCCACATTTTAATGCCATCGCCATAGACTTCTGCTTCCAGTAGGTATGTCCCGGCAGTACATTCAATGATTTTTGCTGTCGGCAATTTGTCAAGGACTGCCTGTACAGACGGGCCAGTATACTGAAATCGGATGGTTCTCAGTTTTCCCGGCCACATAAACAGGCTGCGTTCCCGTAATAGGCCTTCGTCAAATTCTTCCGTATAGCTGCCAATCTTATTACGATGGGTCGTAATATGTTTAATCCGATCTACCCGAAAATAAAATGGATTGTCTGGTTCTTCATCCACTTTGAAGGCAATCAGATAAAAATAATAATCTGTAAACATCAGCGATGCCGGCCGTATACGGTGTGTACGCCACGCTCTATCCATGCGATAATATTCAATGGTTATTTCTCGTTTTTCTGTAATGCAGTTGATTAGTTTCCACAACGTATCCATAATGCTTTCGCAGTCATGTTTTACTTCTGCGTAATGATACAATTCTTTACGGATGAGTTCGTTGAGTTTGAGCCGGTCTTCCACGGTAGTAAATTTCTTCAGCTTGCTCGTCAATGTCAACAGTTCTTCTTTAGAAAATGCCCTAGCACCGATAAGTACTTCTACGGCAGCAAACAATTCTTTATTGGTAAGAAATTCGTCCATGTATAGACGATAACATCATGTCTGGCTGGAATACACAAGCTCTGCCTGCCCCACCAAGGCTCTGTGGTTTGCAAAAAACGCTTTCAAATCATTGATGTTGCGACTGGTGCTTTTAGTAGAAACCCCATATTCTTCTGCTAATTTTTGAATAGACAGATCTTCACCACGAATACTTCGGAAAAATATTTCTAGCAGCCTGTCATATTTTGAGTTGTTCATTCTATCACCTCATCGTACGTTGCTTACAAGCGTATGATACCAAACGCAGCAGACAAACGTATGTCTCAGTAAATCATACCTTTATATTTTTCTATATGATGTATTATTTTTGTTATATTTATGCAATAAAAAATGACAGCATGCATACGCATCTGTCATTTATAGGTATAAATATATATCGTCGTATTTTCTTTTTGTTGAGCAGCATGAATTATCTCTTTATGCGAATAATTATACCCCCCCCCATTTATAAAAATGTGAGTCCTTCAGTAAAATGAAACGTCGTGTATTCCATTCATGATACGACATATACGTATTTACGCTCATTTCACTCACCTCCATTACATTTTAGTATTATTATATCATACTTACTATATCCATAGCAATCAAATGAACTGTCATACTGAAAACGATATATGTAAAACTGTATGATAAAAAGACGCTAACAAAATGGTTGAAACGTTCTCATTTTGTTAGCGTCTTTATTACCATGAATAATTAAAAGAAATCATCGCCACCATCATCATAGTCAGCGGAACTGTCCGTATCACTATCATCATAGGTATCATCCGTGTCAGACCAGTTGTCATTGTCCGCATCATACGATGTATCGGACGTCGTATCATCATAAGACGTATCATCAGTCGTATCTGCCGTGTTTTCATCATATGATGTGGTATCTGCTCCGTCATCGGTATAGGTTGTATCATTCGTGTCGTCATACGTATCTGTATCCGGTAACGTATCGGCTGCTTCTGTCGGAACCGCATCGTCGCTATGCATCAAGTTGAGCATATCATCGTTAGCTTGTACGTCATGATGGCCCAGTAAGGTATTGGCTACAGCACCGGTAACAGCCCCGATGGCTGCCGCTTTCATATAGGTTCCCAAATTGCTGTTACTCGTTGCAGAACCTCTATTATCTATGGGCTGCTGCATACTTGGACTAGGCTGACGGTGTTCCAATAACGTATGCGGTGCCGGCTGTGCCGATGGCGCAGTGAT
>CALBLM010000322.1 GCA_937895695.1 uncultured Megasphaera sp. | reverse complement strand
AGTCATGAAGGAAACAGAAGAGGCGGTCGTCGTGGTGAACGCAGAGAACGTAGACCGAGAAACTCTGAAAGGAGTGATTCCTGATGTTAATTCCAAAGCGTACTAAATATAGAAAACAGTTCCGCGGCCGTATGAAAGGCAAAGAACATCGTGGAAACACCGTAACTTACGGTGAATTTGGTCTGGTAGCAACAGAACCATCCTGGATTACCAGCCGTCAGATTGAAGCAGCTCGTATTGCCATGACCCGTTACACAAAACGTGGCGGCAAGGTTTGGATCAAGATTTTCCCAGACAAACCAGTATCTGCTAAACCAATTGGTACCCGTCAGGGTTCCGGTAAAGGCGCCGTTGAATATTGGGTAGCCGTAGTAAGACCGGGCCGTGTAATGTTCGAAATGGGCGGCATCTCCATGGAAGCTGCAAAAGAAGCTATGCGTCTTGCAGGCCACAAGCTGCCAATCAAAACAAAATTTGTAGTTAAAGGTCAAGAAGTGGCAGGTGAATAAAATGAAGGTCAATGAAATTCGTAACCTGAGCACTGCCGAATTAGATGAAAAGGTTGCCGGCTTAAAGGAAGAACTGTTTAACCTCCGTTTTCAGCTCGCTACAGGACAGCTTGAAAATCCGATGCGTATTCGCGAAGTAAAGAAAACCATCGCTCGTATCAAGACTGTACAGCGTGAAGAAGAATTGAAGGCTGCCAAGAAGGCATAACGGTTTATCCAAAGGAGGATCTCAACGTGGCAGAAGAAAGAAAGTTGCGCAAGGTGCGCCAGGGAATTGTTGTCAGCGACAAGATGGATAAAACCGTAGTTGTTGCTGTAGAACGTAAAGTTCCCCACAAGCTCTACAAAAAATCTATTAATACCACAACCAAGTTCAAAGCGCATGACGAAAACAACGAATGCCGTGTCGGTGATACCGTACGCATCGTCGAAACCCGCCCGCTGTCTCACGACAAGCGTTGGAGAGTTGAGAAAATCGTTGCCCGTCAGAACTGATATAGAAAGTATAATATAGGAGGATAGGCACGATGATTCAGCAGGAAAGCAGACTCAACGTTGCAGATAATACCGGTGCTAAGAACGTCCTGGTTATCAAAGTTCTGGGCGGTTCCTTCCGTAAAAGCGGCAATATCGGTGATATTGTAGTTGCTACGGTCAAAGATGCAACCCCCGGCGGCGTTGTTAAGAAAGGCCAGGTAGTTAAGGCTGTTGTAGTTCGTTCCGTAAACGGTGTGAGCCGTAGCGACGGATCTCATATCCGCTTTGACGAAAACGCAGTTGTTATCATTAAAGATGATAAGAGCCCGGTAGGAACACGTATTTTTGGACCGGTAGCAAGAGAACTTCGTGAAAAAGACTTCATGAAGATCGTTTCCCTGGCTCCGGAAGTGCTCTAATAGGGAGGCAAATCAATGAGTCAGAAACTGCATGTAAAAACCGGCGATACCGTAGTAGTTATTTCCGGTAAAGATAAAGGCAAGCAGGGCAAAATTAAAGCTGCTATGCCAAAAGAAGGCCGTGTTGTCGTTGAAGGCGTCAACATGATCAAAAGACACACCAAACCGAGCCAGGCAAACCCAAAGGGTGGCATCATTGAAAAAGAAGCTCCACTGTATGCTTCCAAAGTCATGATCCTGGATCCGGAAACAAAGAAACCAACCCGCGTTAAGAAAGTTCAGCAGAAAGACGGTTCCTACGTCAGAGCAGCTGTAAAGAGCGGCGCAATTATTGACAAGGCTTAAGCGGGAAGGAGGATAACAAGTGTCCAGATTAAACGACTTATACAAAGCGCAGATTAAAAACACCATGCGCGAAAAATTCGGCTACAAGAACGACATGGAAATCCCGAAGCTGGATAAGATTGTCATCAACATCGGTGTAGGCGAAGCAACTGAAAACACCAAAGCAGTCGATGCAGCAGCATCCGACCTCGCAGCTATCACCGGCCAGCAGCCGATGATCTGCAAAGCTAAAAAATCCCTGGCTGCATGGAAAATCCGTGAAGGAATGCCACTGGGCTGCAAAGTTACCCTTCGTGGTGACAGAATGTACGAATTCCTCGATCGCCTGATCAACATTGCTCTTCCACGCGTACGTGACTTCCGTGGTATCAGCGATCAGAGCTTCGACGGCCGCGGAAACTATGCGTTCGGCGTAAAAGAACAGCTGATTTTCCCGGAAGTTGACTATGAAAAGATCGACAGAATCCGTGGCATGGATATCATTGTAGTAACAACGGCTAAAACTGATGAAGAAGCTCGTGAACTTCTGAAACAGTTCGGCATGCCGTTCAAGAAATAACGGAGGACAATATGGCAAAGAAGTCTATGTTGGAACGCGAGAAGAAGAGAGAACTCGCAGTTCAGAAATATGCAGCCAAGCGTCAGGCTCTGAAAGAAGCTGGCGACTGGGAAGCTCTTTCTAAGCTCCCACGCAACGCTTCCCCAACACGTCTGCATAATCGTTGCAAACTGACTGGCCGTCCCCACGGCTTCATGCGTAAATTCGGAATTTGCCGCAACCAGTTCCGTGATTTGGCTTACCGCGGAGAAATTCCGGGCATTAAAAAAGCCAGCTGGTAAGATTTCGGGAGGAGGATTAAATAATGGTAACAACCGATCCGATTGCGGATATGCTTACCCGTATTCGTAATGCGAACGATGCATATCATGAAAAAGTAGATATGCCTGCTTCTAAAATTAAGGCAGCTGTACTTACAATTTTAAAAGATGAAGGCTTTATCAAGAGCGTTGAACAGATCGAAGTAGAAGGCCATCCGGAACTGCGCGTAGCACTGAAATACGGCGCAAACCGCGAAAAGGTTATCAAAGGTCTGAAGAGAATTTCCAAACCAGGTCTCCGTGTATACGCTGGCAAGGAAGAACTGCCGAAAGTACTCGGTGGTCTTGGTATCGCTATTATTTCCACATCCAAGGGCGTTATGA
>CALBLM010000321.1 GCA_937895695.1 uncultured Megasphaera sp. | reverse complement strand
AGTATTACAAATGGACCCAGTGGATTTTTGAATTACTGTATAAACGAGGATTGGCGTATCGAAAAGAAGCCAAAGTAAACTGGTGTGAAAAATGCAATACCGTTTTGGCTAACGAACAGGTTATTGACGGCAAATGCTGGCGCTGTGATACGCCGGTTGTCAAAAAAGATCTCAAACAGTGGTTCTTTAAGATTACAGATTACGCAGATCGCCTGTTGGAAGACTTAAAATTATTGCCGGGCTGGCCGGAACGCGTTAAAACCATGCAGAAAAACTGGATTGGCCGCAGCGAAGGGCTTGAATTCAGTTTTGACATTCCTTCATTGCATGAAAAAGTAGCTGTCTATACGACTCGACCGGATACGATTTATGGCGTTACGTTTGTTGTATTGCCTCCGGAACATCCATTAGTTAAAAAGCTTCTTGAAAATAATCCGAACAAAGAACAATTAGAAGCCTTTTGCGAAAAAGTTCGCAACACGAGCGATATTGAACGTACAAGCACAGAATCAGAAAAATTAGGGATGTATACCGGTATTGACTGCATCCATCCGTTGACGGGCAAACCGGTTCAAATTTGGATTACCAATTACGTTTTGTATGATTATGGTACAGGCGCCGTTATGGGTGTACCGACCGGTGACCAGCGTGACTGGATGTTTGCTACGAAATACAACATTCCTAAAATCATTACACTGCAGCCGAAAGATCATGAACTAAAGCTGGAAGAAATGGATCATGCCTATGAAGATAAAGACGGTGTTCTTGTCAATGCCGGTCCATTTACAGGTATGGAAATGCATAAAGCCATGAAGGCGATTATTGACTACATGGAAGAAAAAGGATTAGGTAAACGCCGTGTTAATTATCGTTTGCGTGACTGGTTGATTTCGCGTCAGCGGTACTGGGGTGCGCCAATTCCTATTATTTACTGCCCCAAATGTGGCGAACAGCTCGTTCCGGAAGATCAGCTGCCGGTCAAATTACCAAAAGATGTTAAATTTACGGCTGGTGCCGTATCCCCACTGGCAACGAGTGATAGTTTTGTTCATTGCACTTGCCCGAAATGCGGCGGTCCGGCTACGCGCGAAACGGATACGATGGATACATTCGTATGCTCGTCATGGTACTATATTCGCTATACCGATGCCCGCAATGATACACAATCTTGGGATCCTAAAAAGGCTAACCATTGGATGAATGTTGATCAGTATATTGGTGGCATTGAACATGCTATTTTACATCTGATGTATTCACGTTTCTTCATGAAAGTATTCTATGATGCTGGATTAGTAGATAAGGTAGAACCCTTTGAACGACTGTTGACGCAGGGGATGGTTCTTTTGGACGGCAGTAAAATGTCTAAGTCCAAGGGAAATATCGTATCACCAGAAGAAATTTTAGCCAAATACGGTGCCGATACGGGCCGGTTGTTTATCTTGTTTGCAGCACCGCCGGAACGTGATTTGGCTTGGTCCGATCAGGGCGTGGAAGGTTCCTATCGTTTCTTGAATCGTGTATGGCGTATTGTCCATCAGTATTTGGATATGGCTAAAAACGGTGAAGAAGGAACGGATTATACAGAAGCAGAAAAAGAACTTCGCATGCAGGAATACAAAGCGATTGCTAAAGTTACGGAAGATGTCAAGGGGATTGATGGCAA
This sequence comes from uncultured Megasphaera sp., assembly GCA_937895695.1. Taxonomy (GTDB): domain Bacteria; phylum Bacillota; class Negativicutes; order Veillonellales; family Megasphaeraceae; genus Megasphaera. Next base: position 5,454 of record CALBLM010000321.1, on the reverse strand, counting down.
CTATGCATTAAATACAGCTGTCAGCTCCATTATGGAATTTGTAAATGCTATGCATGCTTATGCAGGGAATCATAAGACCATTCATAAAGAAGTCGCTGTGGAAGCCAATCGGAATCTAATTAAACTGCTGGCACCATTTACACCGCATATTACGGAAGAATTGTGGCAGATTTGTGGATTTGCAGGCAGTGTTCATGCACAAGAATGGCCTAAGGTCGATGAATCCGCATTGGTAGTCGATGAAATCGAATTGCCTGTACAGATTAATGGTAAAGTTCGTGACCGTATTACAGTACCGGTAGAAATCGATGCAGATGCATTAAAAGAAAAAGTTTTGGCATTGCCGCATATCCAAGAAATGACTGCTGGCAAGAACATCGTAAAATTTATTGCCATTCCGAAGAAAATCATTAATATTGTTGTAAAATAAATTTCAATATAAGAAAGGGGTGCCTGGAAGGCATCCCTTTTTTTGACAACAGAAGGAGAACTATGTCGTATTATAAGCCTTGGCCGCCACGGCAGGTGCGTCAGAATCATTGTATGAATACAATACCTTGTGCGGTTATCGTTCCGATCGTGCAAAGAGATGGACAGGAACAACTTGTGTTTGAGGTGAGAAATAGCCAGCTTCGATGGCAGCCGGGCGATATTTGCTTTCCCGGCGGAAAAATAGAGCCAGATGACAACAATGCGTTAGATGCAGCTGTACGAGAATTAATAGAAGAATTAGGAATAAAACGTGACTCAATTCACATACTTGGCCCGTTAGACTATATAGAATCTCCTGTTGGTGTTACGGTTTGGCCGTTTGCGGCATATATAGATACGGCTCATTTTACCATCAGTCATGGAGAAATCGATCACATCTTTACGGTACCTATTGAATGGTTTCGCACACATACGCCACAAATGCACCGAATAGAAATAGCAACCAGGCCGGCACCAGGGTTCCCAGAAGGCCTGTCTATATCAGGACAAACACAATGGAAACGGCGGAAAACCTATAATGTGCTTTTATATGAATATCAGGCCTATAAAATTTGGGGAATTACGGCGCATATCCTTGACAACTTCATAAACATTCGTCTATAATACAAACATAAGCTTTCCTTAATTTTTGCATCAGATATAGTTCGCTATACGTAGTGTTTAAGCGAAAAAGCTGATACAGATCATTTCGCTTATATGATTCTTCAAAACAATTATATATTTCTCTTGCTCCGCATGAAAACCATAGAAATGGGAATATGTCAAGATAAAATGCAAAAGTATTCTTAAGTAGACCTAAAATGTTTCGAAACAAGAATATACATTACAAAAAGGCATAGTATACGTGACTGTTCCTATCGTTTTGCTATTGATTTACCATGTGAAAAGTTGTACAATGCTAATGTAAGCAAAAGGTTGTGTATATATGTCCAAGTAGTATACACTGCACGGGACTTGTTACCGTCACATTAGATTAAGGAGAGTGGAAGAATCATGAATTTTAACTTAACAGAAGTACAACAGGATTTTGTAAATTTGGCGAAAGATTTTGGCGAAAACAAATTGGCTCCAACCATTACAGAACGTGATCATCATGGTGTATTTGATCGTGCACTTGTTGATGAAATGCTCAGCTTAGGCTTTGCAGGTGCTTATTTTGAAGAAAAATACGGCGGCATTGGCGAAGACGGCGGCGACGTTTTGAGCTATATCCTCGCAGTTGAAGAATTAGCTAAATATGATGCTGGTGTATCCATCACATTGTCTGCAAGCGTATCTCTTTGCGCTAATCCGATTTGGCAGTTTGGCACAGAAGAACAGAAAGAAAAATACCTCACACCGTTGGTTGAAGGTACAAAACTCGGTGCATTTGGTTTAACAGAACCGAATGCTGGTACAGATGCTTCCGGTCAGCAGACTGTTGCAGTAAAAGATGCTGATGGCAACTACATCCTCAATGGTTCCAAGATGTTTATTACAAACGCTGGTGAAGCCGATATTTACATCGTATTCGCTATGACAGATAAGAGCCAGGGGACGAAAGGTATCAGTGCTTTCATCCTCGAAAAAGGCATGGAAGGCTTCACATTCGGCAAAAAAGAAGACAAAATGGGCATTCATACTTCCCAGACAATGGAATTAGTATTCCAGGACGTAAAAGTCCCGAAAGAAAACCTCCTCGGTCAGGAAGGCAAGGGCTTCAAGATTGCTATGATGACATTGGACGGCGGCCGTATCGGCGTTGCTGCACAGGCTCTTGGTATTGCTGAAGCTGCATTGAACGATGCTGTTGAATATTCTAAACAGCGTGTACAGTTTGGCAGACCGCTTTGCAAATTCCAGTCCATTTCCTTCAAATTAGCTGATATGAAGATGAAAATTGAAGCTGCTCGTAACCTCGTTTACAAAGCTGCATTCAAAAAACAGGAAGGTCAGCCTTTCACTGTTGACGCAGCTATTGCTAAACGCGTTGCATCTGATGTAGCGATGGAAGTAGCAACAGAAGCCGTTCAGATTTATGGCGGTTATGGCTACAGCGAAGAATACCCGGTTGCACGTCATATGCGTGACGCTAAGATCACTCAGATTTATGAAGGCACCAACGAAGTACAGCTCATGGTAACAGGTGGTGCTTTGTTGCGGTAAGTTATTAGGTTTATGATGCGGGCATGGTCTTTTCGTAAGACCATGCTTGTTGAATAAAAAGTACTTTTTTTTAGGAGGCAAACGTAAATGGAAATATTGGTATGTGTCAAACAAGTTCCGGACACAGCAGAAGTTAAGATTGACCCCGTAAAACATACCGTCATTCGTGCTGGTGTTCCTAACATTTTCAACCCCTTTGACCAGAACGCTTTGGAAGCTGCTCTTCAGTTAAAGGACGCTGATAAGGAAGTAAAAGTAACATTGCTTTCTATGGGCCCAGATCAGGCAAAAGACGTATTAAAAGAAGGTTTAGCAATGGGTGCTGACGATGCGTATCTCGTATCCGACAGAAAACTCGGCGGTTCCGATACATTAGCTACAGGCTATGCATTAGCACAGGCTGTTAAAAAAGTTGCTGCAGAAAAAGGCATCGAACAGTTCGATATCATCCTCTGCGGTAAACAGGCTATTGATGGCGATACTGCACAGGTTGGCCCTCAGATCGCTTGCGAACTCGGTATTCCTCAGATTACATACGCTCGTGACCTCAAAGTTGAAGGTAACAAAGTTACTGTACAGCAGGAAAACGAAGAAGGTTATATCGTAACAGAAGCTCAGTTCCCTGTTTTGATTACAGCCGTAAAAGACTTGAACGAACCGCGTTTCCCGACTATTCGTGGTACGATGAAAGCAAAACGTCGCGAAATCCCAACATTGGATGCAGCTGCTATTGAAGCAGACGACGCTCAAATCGGTTTGAACGGTTCCCCGACAAAAGTTCGTAAAATTTTCACACCGGCTCAGAGAAGCGGCGGCTTGGTACTCAAAGTAGAAGATGACAATGCTCAGGCACTCGTTGATCAGGTCGTAGAAAAACTGTCTGAAGCTAAAATTCTTTAATTTAAGGAGGAACAGTGAAAATGGATTTAGCAGAATACAAAGGCATTTATGTAATTGCTGAACAGTTTGAAGGCAAATTACGTGATGTATCTTTCGAATTGTTGGGCCAGGCCCGCGTTTTAGCTGATACCATCGGCGACGAAGTAGGTGCTGTCCTGATTGGTAAAGACGTAAAACCGTTAGCACAAGAACTTATTGCTCATGGTGCTCATAAAGTATATGTATATGATGATGCTAAGTTGGAACATTACAACACAACAGCATATGCAAAAGTATTGGTTGATTTCTTCAACAAACAGAAACCTAACGCTTATCTCGTAGGTGCAACAAACATCGGCCGTGACCTCGGTCCTCGCGTTGCTAATATGTTGAAAACTGGTTTGACTGCTGACTGCACACAGCTCAGCGTTGACGATGACAAAAAAACTATCGTTTGGACTCGTCCGGCTTTAGGTGGCAACATCATGGCTGAAATCATTTGCCCGGATAACCGTCCGCAGATGGGCACAGTTCGTCCGCACGTATTCAAAAAACCGGAAGCTGATCCTAACGCACAAGGTGAAGTTATCGATATGAAAGCTGATCTCACAGATGCAGATTTCATGACGAAATTCATCGAACTCATCAAATTGGGTGACGGCGGCGTTAAAATCGAAGATGCTGACTTCATCGTTGCTGGTGGACGTGGCATGAACAGTGAAGAACCGTTCACAACAGGCATTTTGAAAGAATTAGCAGACGTACTTGGTGGTGCTGTTGGTGCTTCTCGTGCTGCTGTTGATGCTGGCTGGATCGATGCTCTCCATCAAGTTGGCCAGACTGGTAAAACAGTTGCTCCGAAAATCTATGTTGCCTGCGCTATCTCCGGTGCTATTCAGCACTTGGCTGGTATGACTGGCTCTGATTGCATTATCGCTATCAACAAAGATGAAGATGCTCCTATCTTCAAAGTTTGCGATTACGGTATTGTTGGTGATGTATTCGACGTATTGCCAAAACTCACCGCTGCAATCAAAAAAGCTAAAGGCTTGGCTTAATTAGCTATTTGAACAGTGTAATATACAAAAAGGGACTATCGAAAGATAGTTCCTTTTTGTTTCTATAATTTCATTTTAGAATAAATCACTGTGACTTCCTGTTCGAGTCAGCATTAATATCAAGATATCGGTTTCGATTTTGTAAATCAACAGCCAATCAGGCAGAATATAACATTCGCGGAAACCAGCATAATTCCTGGATAAAGCATGGTCGCGATACTTGGTGGGAAGTAATTGTTCTCTAACAAGATAGCATTATACGTCTTGCTGAGATTACGATGATGATTTACATCGTTAATGGTTTGCAAAGTTTTCAGTTCACTAGGAGAATATGATTGAAAAAACTACAAGAGGAAGTAGAAAGGGCATGAAATGAAATTTGTTAATTAGGCTTTTTCAAAAATAAAATAATATTTGAAAAGGAATGATGTTTTTTTATAGTGATATGTTTATCAGTTATATTATATATTAATAACTGCAATTATACCTAAGGAGGACAAGTGTATGGGAAAATTAGTGGTTGTTGTACAGTGTCATTTGATTATGAACCGCTGCAGCGGTTATAATTGTATGAATTTCTTTTATCAAAAGCAGGGACCTTTTGCCGTATACGATGAAACGGCTCGGTATATGCCGATTACGTGCGGTGGTTGCTGTGGAGCGGAATTAGCCGGTAAATTGGAAGATTTGACACACCATTTACAGCGCAACCATGAAGCGAAAGAAGATATTGTGGTGCATTTGGCGTCATGTGTCTGTTCTGATAATTACCATCGGCCACCCTGTCCTCATTTGGAATATCTAAAACAGATTATAGAAAAGAAAGGTTATCCAGTTATATTAGGCTCATATATTTCAAAGAAAACATCGCAAAAACGGG
>CALBLM010000320.1 GCA_937895695.1 uncultured Megasphaera sp. | reverse complement strand
ATTTGGTATACTCAATCGGCGTTCCCAGGCGTTTATTTCCTATGCCTGTCAGCCATGGCAGATTAGTTACCCTGAATATGTTATCTTAGTAGAATTATATCGAGGTGATGGATGTAGTCAGGATGCTCTTTGCAAATCATTGACTGCAGATAAGGCGTTAATTGCCCGTAATGTAAAAAAATTGGAAACAAAGGGATATATTCGCCGTCAACAGGATCAAACAGATAGACGATTTAAATATATGTATTTAACGGAAAAGGCAAAGCATATTCAACACGCATTGCTGGATATTCTGCAGAGTTGGATTCATGAAGTAACAAAAGGGATGGATCCTGTGCTGATTGAACAAACCATTCACGGACTGCAAATAGTATCTCGCAATGCGGCTAGTCTTTCTATGGAAACAATGATGCAGAAGAAAGGAGAGAATCAAAAATGAAATATCATGTATATTGGTTGCATGCCCTTCTTGCCGTACTGCTTGCTGTGAATCTTAGTGGTTGTGGACAACAAAAACAATCTACTGAAAAACCACAGCTTGTCAAAACGACACAAGTAGGGGAGGAACATGCAGATAGTACGGCTGGTACGTATTCCGGTACCGTTAAAGGACGATATGAAAGCAATTTATCTTTTCAAGTAGGCGGTCGAATTACGACACGAAATGTGCAGCTTGGCAGTGTCGTACATCATGGAGATGTACTCATGACGATCAATCCGCAAGATATAGCACAGAGTGTTAATCAAGCCCAGGCCCAAGTCAGCTCGGCCCAGGCTCAGCTGCAGTTAGCACAGTCTAACTTAGCACGGTATCAACAATTATTCAATGAAGATGCAGTCAGTGCTGCTGTTTTGGATCAATATCAAACGTCGTACAATCAAGCCCAAGCCCAATATAATCAGGCCGTAGCAGCGCAGCAGGCACAGCAGAATCAATTATCCTATACGCAGTTGACGGCCGATGCAGATGGCGTTATATCCCATGTCAGTGGTGAAATAGGACAAGTAGTTGGTGCCGGACAGACCGTATTAACCTTGGTTCATGCCGGAGATTTAGAAGTACAAATTAATGTGCCGGAAAATCGGGTAGTTGATTTCCCAATAGGAAAAGAGGTAGGCATATCGTTTTGGGCGTTACAAGGACAGACAACGAACGGTGTTGTTCGTGAAGTA
>CALBLM010000319.1 GCA_937895695.1 uncultured Megasphaera sp. | reverse complement strand
ACTGCTTCTAAAATACCGCTTCCCATCATGGATTCCATTGTATCGCCCGCACCGGCACAAATAGGAATACCTGCTGGAAATCCCGTTTCCAACGCATCTTCCTCTCGTAATGTGCCAATAATATCCCAGGGCTTAACAATCTTTGGCATATATGCTGCATCTATTCCTAGAATCTGAAGCTGCTCAGAAGACCAATGTTTTTCCATAACATGATATCCTAATCCCCAGCCAGACATCATGCCCCAATCGATAAATGCATCTGTACCACGTAATCCAGCTAAATGCATCAAAACATAGGGACAATTGTGAACAAATTTGACACCTTTTTCCCGCCATGCCGGAATATGTTTCATAAACCAACGCGCAAACATAGCCGGAAACATAACATTAGGTTCTGCATTTCCCGTTTCTTTTGCCCAAATAGAATACTGTTTTCCCTTTAAGTTTTCTACATCTTCTGCCGTACGACTATCTAGATAGTTGATATATGGTGTGATTGCATTCCCATCAGCATCAATCCCAGCTATGCCGCAAATAATGCCATCTCCCATAATTGCTCGTACTGCCGTAACATCTAATCCTTTTTTCCGCATTTGCCGGCTACACGAAGCCATACATTGTTTGATAAGACGATAGTATTCATCAACATCCATCTGAACCCAACCCGGATGAGGATAATATAATGTCGTTTTGGCAGTATCCATTGCCACGCATTGCATCGACTCATCGTATACGGCAACTTTTACGCTTTGCGTTCCTGCATCAAATCCCAAATAATATTTTGTGTTCATTCTTGTACCCGCCTTTCCATCTTGCGGCACAAAAAAAAGACTGGCAAGCCAGTCTTTTACTCATGAGAAATGCATAGCAAATACACTTGCTATGCTCGCGTCTTTTCCCATCCAGACTATACTGTCGGTCTCGGAATTACACCGAATCAGCTCCCAAATCAGGAGGTTGCGGACTATTACCACCGGTCAGGAATACGAAAGGATTTTCCCTTCTCACCATGCCTCAAAGACTAACTATGATATACAATTTATATATATATCATACTCCACGCACATATAAAAAACAAGTGTGTTCTATTATAAAAAACAGAACACACTATTATCCTATTTTTATTTAATTGCGACAGCTTTTTACAATACCTCCCAATTTATTCATCAATCCCGTCGTTGATTTATCCGGCTTGGGAAACCGCCGTAGTGTGGTCATCGCTTCTACGTAACACAAATATGCATCTATCATTGTTTCTGCTCTTAACAGTGCATCACGATTAATATGTTCAATAAATGATACATCATGCTGCTCAAACCGATGGATAATATCATAGAGTTCTGTAAAATCCTGCGTTCGTTTCGTATACGTACAAAAAAAACAATATCCTAATACAGCATCACATTTTTCCTTCAAACTGGTCATACCCACATGCTGGTATTCCTGATACTCTTGTTGCAGACGATGAATCCAATTATCCAGCACTCCCTCAAAAAAAGCAAACAACGTAAGCAATGCCACACGCTGATATCGCCGACATAAATAATTGCCTTTTTTCGTATTTCTTTCTTCGTGCATATGAGCACGTTTTTTTAATGAACAATAATCTTTCCATAACTCTTCATAAATAGAAGCATGGAGCATATCAATATCACCATTTTTAAAAATAGTAACATCTATTTTTGCTTTCATATAAAACTTCCTGCTGCCTTCCTTCATTAATTATCTTTTAGTTGACTGGTACAATAGGGACATCGTGTTGCATTATCAGCGACCGGCATACGGCAATACGGACAAAGCTGTGGTTCCGAGGTTGCTTCTTTCTTAGGAATCTCCTTTATTTTTTCTTGAGGTTTATATTCAATAACTCTGGATTTTTTTCAGCCATACGATTTAAAATTTTTCCATATCCACCGCTTCCATACATCAAACAGCGTTTAATGCGGCTAATCGTCGCTGTACTTGCTCCGGTCTTTTTGACAATATCTTCGTAAATATCGCCGGCCTTCAGCATGCGGGCAACTTCCAATCGGGCAGCGATTGCCTTCATTTCCTGAATCGTGCATATGTCTTCAAAGAACTCGTAACATTCATCTACATTCCGTAGTTCTAAAATAGCTTCAAAAAGCTGGTCATGAAGGTGATCTTTCAATTTTTCATTGGCACTCATTCGCTGCTTCACTCCTTTTTACTTTTATACGTTAGCGTATAAAACATACTTGTATTATATGACAGATTCAAATGAATGTCGATAGCCGTGTTACATGGCAAATAAGTCAATTTGTTCATCTTCCGGTAAATCACCCAAACAGCCTTCTTCTGCCATCAAATCTACGGTAGACTGATTTACTTTTCCTCGTATCTTAAGATCAGCCTTAGAACTAAATGGTGCATCTTGGCGGGCTGCTACAATTTGTTCCGCTACGTTTTCTCCCAGGCCATCTACGGCTGTAAATGGAGGCAAAATTTTTCCATCACAAATAGTAAATTTTGTTGCCGCTGAACGGCTAATATCTACATTCATAAAAGAGTATCCGCGCAAACTCATTTCTACAGCCAGTTCCAATGAAGAATACAAATCTTGATCAATTTTAGTTGCACTCTTTCCTTTGGCCAAAATATCTTTCATGGCTTTTCGTTGTCCTTCCAGCCCATGAATCATAGCAGATAATTTAAACGCCTTAGCACGAATCGTGAAGTAAGCCGCATAATATGCAAGAGGATAATTAATTTTAAACCAAGCAATACGAAATGCCATCATGACGTACGCAACGGCATGGGCTCTTGGGAATAAATAACCAATCTTGTGGCACGAATCAATAAACCACTGCGGAATATGACCTTCTTTTAGTTCCTCTTCATAATTGGTCGTTTTCTGTCCTAACTTGTTCAATTTATCAATGCCCTTTCCTTTACGGACATTTTCCATGACCTTAAAACTCGTTTTAGGTTTGATTCCGTGCTGAATCAAATAGTTCATAATATCATCACGCGTCGAAACAGCTTCTTTCAGCTGTACCGTTCCTGATGTAATCAAATCTTGCGCATTGTTCAGCCATACATCTGTGCCATGAGAAAAACCAGAAATACGAACTAATTCAGAAAAAGTCTTTGGTTTTGTATCCACAAGCATTTTACGAACAAATGTCGTACCAAATTCTGGAATACCCAAACTACCGACTTTAGAACCTAATTCTTCTTCTGTTACGCCTAATGCCTTAGGTGAACAAAATAAACTCATTGTTTCCGGATCATCAAATGGAATTGTCTTGGCATCAATCCCTGTCATATCTTCCAGCATACGAATAACGGTCGGATCATCATGCCCAAGAATATCCAGCTTAACTAAGCGACCTTCAATGGAGTGATAATCAAAATGAGTCGTAATAATACCGCTGTCTTTTTTATTTGCTGGATACTGTACCGGCGTAAAATGATGAACATCCATATCACGAGGAATAACCATGACACCGCCTGGATGTTGGCCCGTCGTACTTTTAACACCTGTACAGCCACTGACCAAACTATTTATATACGCATCATTGACACGAATACCCCGCGCTTCTGCCCATTTCATCACATATCCATAGGCCGTCTTATCTTTGACAGCACCAATCGTACCAGCACGAAAAACATTATCTTTACCAAATAATTCTTCCGTATACTTGTGCGCCTTTGGATGATATTCGCCGGAAAAATTCAAGTCAATATCCGGCACTTTATCTCCATCAAATCCCAAGAAAATGGCAAATGGAATATTATGTCCGTCCTTATGCAACGGCGTGCCGCATTTAGGACATGTTTTGTCCGGCAAATCAAATCCCCCACCAACTTCGCCATTAGTGAAAAATTCACTATATTGACAGTGCGGACAAACATAATGCGGTGGTAACGGATTGACTTCGGTTATGTCAGACATGGTAGCTACAAACGACGACCCAACCGAACCACGAGATCCTACCAGATATCCGTCATCATTGGAATGTTTGACCAGTTTATGCGCAATGTAATACAAGACACCAAACCCATGACCAAGGATAGATGTAAATTCTTCTTCCAATCGATCTTCTACAATCTTCGGCAAGGGATCGCCGTAAATACGGTGTGCTTTTTCATAACACATATTTTTCAATGCTTCTGAAGAGCCGGCAATCTGTGGGAAATACAACGTTTCTTTTGGCACAGGCCGTACATCTTCAATCATGTCATTTACTTTATTAGGATTGGTAATAACAACTTCTCTAGCACGTTCTTCCCCTAAATAAGAAAATTCTTTTAACATTTCATCCGTCGTCCGAAGATATAAATCTGGCTGGAACTGTGCGTCTTTAAATCCTTTCCCAGTCATTAAAATTTCACGATAAATCTTGTCTTCCGGATTCAGAAAATGGGCATCACATGTAGCAACTGTCATCTTGCCCAGTTCATCGCCGAGTTTTAAAATCGTACGATTAATATCCCGCAGTCCTTCTTCATCGGCAACCAATCCTTCACGTACTAAAAACTGATTGTTCGTAAGCGGTTGAATTTCCAAATAATCATAATATGAGGCAATTTTTTTCAATTCTTTATAGGGGAGTTTCTTTTGCACCATCGAGCGAACCAATTCTCCGGCTTCACATGCTGAGCCTAAAATTAATCCTTCCCGATATTCATTCAACACAGCTCGAGGAATACGCGGTCTACCACGGTAAATGTATTTTAAATGTGATATGCTAACCAATTTATACAAATTACGAATGCCAACCTGATTTTTCGCTAAAATAATAATGTGATAAGACTGGTCAATTTTTTCATCAAACAAATACCCTTCCATGCCATAAATAACTTTTACATTATTAGTCTTATCTGTAGAAATTTCCTGCAATAGCGGGAAAGACTGAACGACACCGTGGTCTGTAACAGCAATGGCCGGGTGGTGCCATTTTTTGACAGTTTTAATTAATTTTTTTACTGTAATCAACGCATCCATATCACTCATAACCGTATGTAAATGCAGTTCTACGCGCGGTGTTGGGTTATTGTCTTCCCGTTCCACCGTTTCCGCTTCTTCTTCCATAATATCTTTCGCACTAAATACGTAATCATTGACATACGTATCATAAATAACATCACCATGAATACGAACATAAGCTCCTACAGCCATGCGCTTAGCAAGCAAATCGTATTCTTCAAAAGAGAGGGCGCTTTTACGACGATACTTGCCTGCATTGCTATTACTGCCAACTTCCAAAAACTGACGACCGGAAATACCGTTTCCCGTATCTGCAATTTGGAATGACATTAAAATTCGTTTCGATTTTAATTCACGAAATTCTATTTTGACAATTTTTCCTTTAATGATAACATCATTGCGTTCTTCACCAAGAATATCATTAATAGGTACGACCTCTCCGCTAAACGATTTTCCAAACCAAACGTTGCTATTAGCCATACTGCTTCCTGTGCTTATGCTTTTGCTGCTGTTTTTCTTTCCAGGACTATCTTCAGCGGCCTTACAAGCTTTTCGGTATTCCTCATCATATAAGGAATCATCTTCCTCATAAATCGAATCATAACAATCTTCATGTGGTATTTCATAACCGTCCATATCATCTATCGACACATCAACGACACTGCGCAGCGGATCATCATCGCATAATGGCAGCGGAATATCACCACCATGGTGAACAGAAACAACTTGATGGTCTATGTCAATCGTTCCCTCTAATGACAATCGGTTGCGTACAGCCTGCCGTAATGTACTGATATCTGTAATTTCACAATCTGACTGAGTGCGTACTTTCCATTTTTTTTCTGTCGGAAAAACACATATTTCTTCTATACCTACTTGATGTTGTTCATCCAATGATAGCGTTATATCTTGCTTTGGAATAATATGCCATACTTTCACTGTTTCTTCTATCCTTTCAGAAACGCATAGGAATTATTCATCTTCTTCATCATATCCATCGTCATTATCTGCACTACTGTCATCAACATCTGTATTATCTGTATTTTCACTGGGAGTCATAACAGCCTGCATCATATCATGCGGAGCATTGATAAGGATATCCTGTGGTTCCAAATCAGACGTGTTAACAACATCTTCGGAAGCCGGCCCATTGGTACTAATAATTTCTGCATTCGGCGCATAATGAGATGTAATATCGTCTGCATAATGATCTCCATCAGTGTAGGCAACGGTACGATGAATCGTAATATCATGTCCATCATATCCTTCTTGCTCCCGTTTATCTGTCACTGCGTTATCGTCATGTTTATGAATTACGCGATGCGGTAAGTTTTGAAGATTTGTCGTTTGGAACGTAACCGTACAGGTGTCGGCATGATTGCCTAAAATATATGTAGTAATTGAGTTTTCTCCAGCAACAGTATATACATAAACAGGATGCTGAAACGGATTGGTAAATGCAAAGTCAAGAGAATCATCCGCAACAGTTGCATCCATACCTACCGGCACATAACCAGCAGGGGCAAAATGAGGAGACCGACTGGCAATAAATAATCCCGCCCGAAGTACGGCATTAAACAACGTCGTACTAACCTGGCAAACGCCACCTCCGGCAT
>CALBLM010000318.1 GCA_937895695.1 uncultured Megasphaera sp. | reverse complement strand
AATAAATCCCATGTCAATTTTAGTAAAGCCAAATTCCTGCATAATAACCGGTGTAGCGACTGATAAGTTGACGCGGTCCATATACGCGACAAAGCTGATTAAAAAAATTAAAAATGCAATTTTCCATCGAAAGCCTGTCATGGATTGTAATTTAGCTTTCGTTTCCATTACTTTTTCCATACTCTCTCCTCTTATTCATAGCACCATGGCCGTATAACATGCTATTGCCATGGATATTTTAGTATGCATACTTTGCGTTAACATTGCTAATTATCTATTCTTAAAAGGAATTTGTCAAGGATATTCATTTAATTTTTTTATTTTTATTACAGTTAAACGTTATATTTATAAGCGTATTTTTTTATGCACCAGGCTAAACGTCTTTTAGTTTGCGATGTAATAATGAACTATGTCAGAAACCATTCTTTTCTCTATCACGCCATGATGCAGCAAATATTCCAAATGAGCTAGCGTTTCACCCATGGCAAACCATTTTTGTGTCGGCGGAAATTCGCGCCATTGCTTTCCCCGCATAGACCATGTCATGTGCGGCGCAATTTCAAAGGCCGTATATCCCGGATGGGCTGCAATGATATGTTGTACTTCCTGTAGCCGCTGGGCATGATGTGCTTTAATTGCTGTTATCCGATTGATGATTTCCGTACTGCCCTTGCGATGTCCCGGTAAGGCTAATTGTACCGGCAAATCCCGTACGTTATCCAAGCTTTGGAAATATTGTTCCAACGAGTCTTTCATGTTAGGCCAAACTTGAATATTCGGCGTAATGTCAAACAAAATATGATCGGCTGTAAAAAAGAGTTGCTGTGCCGGCATATACAAACAGCATTGGCCTTTCGTATGCCCCGGCGTATGGATGACCTGCAGTTCCGTATCTGCCAAATGCAGTATTTCACCATCTCGCACGGCATGAATGGGAAAATCAATTTTAGGCGAATACGTTCGTGCTTGATTGGAAAATTGCATTTTAATATCTTCTGCCGGCATGCCTTCGCGCATAAAATTATCTTCTGTAAACTGCCACGTCGAGCCATTTTCGGAATCACATAAATACTGATAATCGACGGGATGCATATAAATAGGGCATCCTTGTCCGGCAAATAATCCAACTAAGCCTGTATGATCCGCATGGAGATGGGTAAGAAATACATCTGTCTTTTGTAAATCAATATCCAATGCATGTAATCCGGAACACAATGAGGTTCGGCATACCGGTCGATTAAAACCTGTATCAATAACCAAATTTCGTGTTCGTCCTTTAATCACATATGAATTAAGATACTGCAGCGGGTTATCCGGCAATTCAACTTGTATTCTATATATATCCGGATTGGTATATACTTTCTCTATCATTCTCTCTCTCCTTACTATGCTTACGACATGACGATTGTCATGCCATACAGTAAAATGATTGCACAAAAAAGGGCAATCGCTACATGCGATGCCCCTTTTGTATGGCCTTTATTTAGTTGTAGCTTCTGACGATGTTTCTGTCTTAGGAGCTGCCTTTTTTTTCTTACGAGGATTGTAATAATTCATGCCTTTATCAACGCCAAGGCGCAAACAGCCTTCAATGGCTTCTGCTGCTGCCTTGATTCCTTCTTCATAGGCTGGTACTAATTCAGCAGGAAATGGCGTTAATACATGATCTACTACGTCATGATGTGGCAATGGACGGCCGATGCCGACACGGAAGCGAATAAAATCATGACAGCCATTGGCAAACAAGCTTTTAATACCGTTGTGTCCGCCATCGCTGCCGTTTTTACGAATGCGGATGCGGCCTACGGTCAAATCCATATCGTCATAGGCAACATAGACATCCGTTTCTTCCAGCTTATACCAACGCATGAGCGGTCCTACAGCCTGACCGCTGCTATTCATAAAGGTCTGTGGTTTTACAAGAATAACCTTTTCGCCATCTACCATAGCTTGTGCTACTTGGGCATCCATTTTATTCTGCCAAACACTGACATTCCAGCGGGCAGCCAGTTCATCAATAACGCGAAATCCCGTATTATGTTTTGAATTTTCGTATTCCCGACCTGGATTTCCCAGGCCAACAATCATATGCACGATAGGTATTCCTTATTTATCAAACAATTTACTTACAGAAACTTCATGAAAAATACGCATGATAGCTTCGCCTAACAAGGGTGCAACAGATAAGACTTTAATCTTATCAATTTTCTTATCGTCCGGAAGCGGAATGGTGTTGGTAATAATCAATTCAGAAATAACGGAGTTCTGAATGCGTTCCACAGCCGGATCAGTCAATACAGCGTGTGCGCAGGCTGCATAAACACGAGCAGCACCCATTTCTTTTAAGGCTTTGGCACCGCCGCACAAGGAACCTGCTGTATCTACGATATCATCGATAATAATGCAGGTTTTACCTTTGATATCACCAATGACATTCATGACTTCAGCAACACCTGGACGAGGACGGCGTTTTTCAATAATAGCAATGGGGGCATTGATACGGTCTGCTAAATCACGGGCACGCGTTACGCCGCCAAGGTCTGGCGATACGACAACGATATCACCCATATCGGTTTCTTCTTTTTTCTGATTGAGGTATTTAGCAATGATAGATGCAGAACCAAGATGATCGACAGGAATATCAAAAAAGCCTTGAATCTGACCAGCATGCAAATCCATTGTAACTACACGAGTAACACCAGCAGTTGTCATCAAATCAGCTACCAATTTAGACGTAATCGGTTCACGACCCCGTGTTTTACGGTCTTGGCGGGCATAGCCATAATATGGAACAACAGCGGTAATATGTTTTGCCGAAGCGCGTTTTAAAGCATCTGCCATGATGAGCAATTCCATCAGTGTATCATTTGCCGGCTGGCATGTCGGCTGAATAACAAAAACATCTTTACCGCGAACGCTTTCATCAATCATGACCTGGATTTCACCATTGTTGAATTTACCAACAAAAGCTTTGCCTAATTCCAATCCTAAATAATCAGCGATTTCTTTTGCCAGCTTTGGATTGGCATTCCCCGTAAAAATTTTCAACTTTTTCCCGTCTTCGTAACTCATTGTTGAGCCTCCTAAAATATAAATGTAGTAATAATATATATTTTCGATGTGTAAAACCGATGAATTCTTAGGCGTATTTATTTCTTATACGTATCGTCTTTAACCCAGCCTTCAATATTACGCTGTTTAGCGCGCGCAATCGATAAGGACTTTGCCGGTACGTCTTTGGTAATTGTAGAACCTGCGCCAACATACGCATAATCCCCAATCGTAACAGGCGCAACCAAATTGCTGTTGCAGCCAACAAACGCATGATCGCCAATTGTCGTGCGGTGTTTAATTTTTCCGTCATAATTGACTGTAATCGTACCGCAGCCAATATTTACGCCACTGCCGACATCGCTGTCGCCAATATAACTCAAATGGGGCAGTTTCGTACCGTCACCCACATGGGAATTTTTAACTTCCATGTAGTTGCCAACTTTTACATGATTGCCAATAACTGTATTCGGCCGGAAATGAACGAATGGTCCAATTTCACAACCATTTTTTATTTCGCAGTCATGGGCATAGGTAAATTGCAAATGATCTCCATCCCCCATGGCAACGTTCGTCATGCGGACATACGGTCCAACCTGGCAGTCTTCGCCAATGACCGTATTGCCTTCTAGTATGGTGCCCGGATACAAAACGGTATCACGACCTACAGAAACAGTCGTATCTACATAGGTATTATTCGGATCGATAACCGATACACCGTCAGCCATCAGCTGATCCAGTTTGCGGCGTCGAAGTACTTGTTCTGCTTCGGCCATTTGCATGCGAGAATTGACGCCCAATGTTTCTCGATAGTCCGGTGCTGCAAATGCACTCACTACTTTCCCTTCATGAACAAGCATGCCGATAATATCGGTTAAATAATATTCGCCCTGAGCATTATTGTTGTTGACATGATGAAGCATATCCCATAACAAGCTCATATCAAAGCAGTAAATACCCGCATTGACTTCATGGACAGCCAATTCGTCCGGTGTACCGTCTTTTTGTTCTACAATTTTCATCACTTGACCGTTGGCATCGCGAATAACACGGCCATATCCGGTCGGATCCGGCATGACAGCCGTTAATACAGTCGCAGCTGCACCGGTTTCTTCATGACATGCTAAGAGCTTACGAAACGTATCTTCTGTCACAAGCGGTGTATCTCCGCATGTAACCAGGAGCGTACCCGTTTCTTTTCCCAATAACGGTTCTGCCTGCATGACAGCATGGCCCGTACCAAGCTGCTGGGCCTGTACAACCGTTTCTGCTCTATGTTCTAAATATTCCTGTACGGTTTCACCGCCGAAGCCAACGACGACAACTTGCCGTTGTGTGCCTGCGGCTTTTACTGTCCGCAGTACTTGTTCAACCATCGGAACCCCTCCGACTTTATGGAGAACCTTCGGAAATTTAGATTTCATTCTGGTTCCCTTGCCGGCTGCCAAAATGAGTGCAATCATATTTTTCATTCAGTATAAGCCTCCCTGAATTCTTAACTATAAGTCCTTTCCAGGATAACACAAATAACACGGAAAATACATAGTTTTTTACAAAAATCTGATAAAAAGCTGACGTATATAGAAAAAAACGCAAAAAGGAGAGACACCTCTGTCTCTCCTTTTTGTGTAGTTACAATACGTATACGACAACGTCTCTTCTACCAAAATCTATTGCTTCACTTGTAGAATCCATTGCCAAATCGATCCGATTGCCAATAATGTCGCCACCTGTATCCTCTGCTACAGCATAACCATATCCTTCGATATACAGCTGAGAGCCTAACGGAATAACGTCCGGGTCT
The DNA here is from genome assembly GCA_937895695.1 of uncultured Megasphaera sp. Classification (GTDB taxonomy): domain Bacteria; phylum Bacillota; class Negativicutes; order Veillonellales; family Megasphaeraceae; genus Megasphaera. The sequence goes on along the minus strand of CALBLM010000318.1, from coordinate 1,724 downwards.
ACGGCTACCATACCTCGCTGTAGGTGATGTCCGCTAGCAGTATAACCAGTACTGCCAGGATCATCTTCTGTGTATGCAGTTGCTTCCATTACCAATCGTCTCTGATATCCATCATTGCTTTCCTCTGATTCGTCAGGGATTGGTCGTCCACTGGCTTCTGAAAGAGCCGCCATGGTCTGTGATCCAACAATACCATCTGCATCTAAGCCGTGATCGGCCTGGAACTGTTTTACTGCAGTTTCTGTTGCCGGACCAAAATCTCCATCCGCACCATCAGATAAATATCCAGTATCCATGAGCATGTATTGTACGCTCTGTACAGCAGAGCCACTCATTCCCATTTCGACTTTTGCACAAACCAGTGAGGAACATGCAAAAACGAATATAAACGTCAATAGAATCAGTATACGGTTCTTCAAATAACCACCTCTTTGAAATGTCCATACCTATAAATCAATTGCCAAGGAGCATTATACCAAAAATGGCGTCATAAGTCAAAAAAATAGATTTTTATACAATGTATTTTATATATTTATACTTTATTCTGTATGGTTAACATTTCGAAAATATAGGTTTATGCTATACTTTCTCTTTGTGTTTTTAGTACCAGGTGCTATTTTTTATAATTATTATGCATTTTTGTGTTTTCTTGTTCAACTAAATTTCGTGCTTGTTCTGCTCCTTCTACCGTATCTGTTAGAACATAAATATAGTCGCCCGCTTGCAATCGTACAGAAAAATCAGGAATAATTTCCCTCTGTCCACGGCGAATATCAATCAATGCCACATGGGCCGGCCAGGAAATATGGCGAATATATTTTCCATCGACCGTACTGCCGCTGGCAACGGTTAGTTCCAATACATTCTGCCGTTCAGCAGCTGGTAAAACCGGATTTTTCTTACACAAGCTGCGATTGAGCAATGCTTCATAAATAGGCTGTCCACCGCATAATTGGGCAACGACCAAGGCAATCATCGAGGCCGTGCATAATACCAGTAAATGTTCGTAGGACCCGGTCATTTCCATAATCAAAATCGTACCAGTAATCGGCGACTGCACAGATGCCGCAAAAAAAGCGGCCATAGAGATGACAACGATGTTGGATAAATAATAGGTCGAAATGATATCCATTTGAATCAGCACAATCCCAACAACGCTTCCCGTCAATGCCCCCAACACCAACATGGGCAGAAAAAAGCCGCCCGGAACGCCGCATCCATAACTAATCAACGTAAACAAGAATTTTCCTATTAATAATGCTAAAAATACTTGCAGTGAAAGGGGCAATTCCGACAGACTGTTAATCAAGTCATTGCCGCCGCCCAATACTTGCGGAAATACATATCCCAATACACCGGCAGTTACTAAGGCAAAGGCGATGCGCATGTAATCATTACGAAACACGGGAAGGTCATAAAAATAATGTATATATAGTAAGCCTTTATTAAAGATAATACCGGCAACTCCCATGACAACACCCAATAGAACGGCAATCCAAATGAATTCCAACGGAAACGTCGGCAACATGCCAAAATGAAATACCGGTTCTCTGCCAAAAGCAATACGGCTGACAACTGTGGATACTAAAGCTGCCGCCATAGCTGGAGCCAACACGACGCCGGAAAAGTTGCGATGTAATTCTTCCAACGCAAAGATAACGCCAGCCAGCGGTGCATTAAAGGCTGCTGCTAAGCCCGCACTAGCACCGGCTGTAATCAAATAC
>CALBLM010000317.1 GCA_937895695.1 uncultured Megasphaera sp. | reverse complement strand
AAAGAGGGCTGCAACAAAATGGGCGAAAATGCTCATTTTGTTACAGCCCCTTTTTTTATATGTTGTTGCAAAACCATGCAATATACGTATATATAATTTGCGTTTATGTTCTTGTGCGGGCCCGTTAAACGTTTTATAATACAAGTAACTAGTAAATAACGCGTATATAGAATATGAGAAAGGTATGGTGAGGACGATGTCTCAATGGGTGGATATGTATCGACAAAAAGTGACGACACCGGAAAAAGCAGTCGAGCTGGTACAATCCGGAGATTGGGTTGATTATAGTATGGCAACATCCCAACCGATGCTATTGGATACGGCATTGGCGAACCGTAAAGATGAGTTAACCGATGTTAAGATACGCATGTCTTTTTCCTTTGCACCGCGACAAGTTGTTGAATGCGATCCGAACAGAGAAACATTTACGGCGATGAACTGGCACATGAGCGGCTATGACCGCAAATTGTGTGCGAAAGGGCTGATGAATTTTATCCCTATGTGTTATCGTAATGAACCGTCTATGTATCGAAATATTTTGGATGTCGATGTGGCTATGATTACAGTAGCCCCGATGGATAAACACGGATTTTTTAATTTTGGCCTGAATATTTCTGCAAATGAAGAAATTACGAAAAAAGCAAAAAAAGTCATTGTTGAAGTCAACGAAGCCATGCCGCGTGCCCTTGGCGGCAGAGGAGAACATATTCATATTTCTGATGTAGCAGCTATTGTTGAAGCTGGTTACAGCCCCTTGCCTACGATTCCGTTTGCGATGGGCGATGCCATTGATACGGCGATTGCCGAAATGATTGTCAAGACGATACCGAACGGGGCAACGTTGCAGCTAGGAGTGGGCGGGCTACCCAATACGGTAGGAGCCATGATTGCTGAATCGGATTTAAAAGATTTGGGCATGCATACGGAAATGCTTGTTGATGCCTTTTACTTGATGTATAAAGAAGGCCGCTTGACCAATAAACTGAAAGCATTGGATACAGATAAAGCCGTTTGGGCATTTGCCTTAGGCTCGCAGGATATGTATGACTGGATCGATGATAATCCGTATTTGGCAGGGTATCCGGTCGATTATGTCAATGATCCTTGTGTGATTGCACAACTGGATAATTTTATTTCCATCAATAATTGCGTAGATATTGATTTATTTGGACAAGTGTCTTCGGAATCTTCCGGTATTCATCATATCAGCGGCAGCGGCGGCCAGCTTGATTTTGCAGATGGGGCCTATCGGTCACATGGTGGCAAGAGTATTATTGCTTTGCGTTCGACATTCCACAACAAGAAGACTGGAAACGATGAATCACGTATCAAACCGACGTTGCTGAACGGTACGATTGTTACGGATCCGCGCTCGCAGGTACATTGGGTAGCCACGGAATACGGTATGGTCAATTTGATGGGCGCATCGACATGGGAACGAGCGGAAAAATTAATCAGTATTGCCCATCCGGATTTTCGGGAAGAATTAATTCGTGATGCAGAAAACATGAATATTTGGCGGTATACGAATAAACGTTGAATAAGAAAATATAAATGGCAGTAGCATTTGCTAACTTACCTCTACCTTCTCTACACGATATAGTGTATAATAAAACAGGTGAGTTTTTTATAAGCCGTACTCATGAATAAAAAGGAGAGATTCAACGTGATCGAACGCTATACGAAACCGGAAATGGGGCATATTTGGTCAGAATATAATGAATGGGATACGATGAAACAAGTCGAAATCCTGGCAAGTGAAGCACAGGCTGAACTTGGTAATGTGCCTAAAGAAGCTGCGAAAGAAATTCGCGAAAAGGCGAAATTTTCTGTCGAACGCATCCATGAAATCGAAGCGGAAACACATCATGATATTGCTGCATTTGTATCTACTTTGTCCGAAAATATCGGGGAATCAGGTAAATATGTACATTTAGGATTGACTTCCACAGACGTAAAGGATACCGCCTTGGGATATATGCTCAAACAAGCTTCGGAAATCCTTATCAAAGATTTGGAAGCATTCCGCGACGTATTGCGCCGTCGTGCTGTTGAATTTAAATATACACCCTGCATTGGCCGTACCCATGGCATTCATGCAGAAGCTACGACATTCGGCTTGAAATTATGTAACTGGCTTGCTGAAGTAGAACGCGATATTGAACGCATGAAACGGGCTAAGGAAACGATTTCTGTCGGAAAAATTTCCGGTGCTGTTGGTACGTATGCAGACGTAGATCCATTCGTAGAAAAATATGTTTGTGAACATCTCGGCATTGCACCTTCGCCGATTTCTTCTCAAACCTTGCAGCGTGATCGTCATGCTGAATATATTACGACTTTGGCTGTTATTGCTAGCTCGATTGATAAATTTGCCACGGAAATTCGTCATCTGCAGCGTACAGAAGTACGTGAAGCAGAAGAATATTTCAGCCCGAAACAAAAAGGATCTTCCATTATGCCTCATAAACGGAATCCAATTACATGTGAACGCATGTGCGGTCTTGCCCGCGTCATTCGTGGCAATGCGCAGGCTGCTTTAGAAGATGTTGCCCTTTGGCATGAACGCGACATTTCTCATTCTTCGGTAGAACGCATTATCTTACCGGACAGCACGATTGCCCTGGACTATATGCTTCAGACCTTTACGCGTGTTATTGACCGGTTGCTTGTATATCCGGATAAGATGATGAAAGACTTGAATTTGACAGGCGGTTTGATTTACAGCCCGATTTTATTGAATACGTTGGTTGAAAAAGGGGCAGTTCGCGAACAGGCATACCGCTGGGTACAGCGCAATGCCATGAAACGCTGGTTGGAAGGAGAAGATTTCCTGACAAACCTCAAAAAGGATGAAGATATTGCTCGCTATATGACAAATGAAGAAGTAGAAGCTTGCTTTGATGTCAAGAAAATGCTCGGTCATGTAGATACGATTTTTGCTCGCTTTGGCCTTTAATTCTGTTACTGATTAAAGATATAAAAACGTCCATGAGACATGTACGGCATGTTCTCATGGACGTTTTTCTTTATTCGACGTTAGTAGATAGGATAATAGATATTTATATAAAATAATGTAGAGGTGAATGGACTTGTATTACTTTGATAACGCCGCAACAACCGTACAAAAACCGCCAACAGTAGCACAAACGATATATGATGCGTTGCAAAGCGGCATGCTGGGAAATCCGTCACGCGGTACACATCGGTATGCCATGGAAGCATATCGTCAAGTAGAAACGGTCAAAGAAGATATCAAAAAACTTTTTCATGCATCTGATGATTATGAAGTAGCATTTACCTATAATTCAACAGTCGCGTTAAATATGGTATTAAAAGGAGTATTACATGCAGGCGACCATGTATTGACGACGACATGGGAACATAATGCCGTTTTGCGGCCGTTGTATCAGTTAGAAAAACAAGGCATAATGGTTGATTATATATCAAGTGACAGGCTAACCGGACAGCTTCATTATGACGAACTGGAGAAAAAAGTCAGACCGAATACAACCTATCTAATTTGCAATCATGCATCAAATGTGACGGGCAATGTGCTGGATTTATCCTATATAAAACGATTTTGCAAGAGCCATCATATGGGCTTGATTGTTGATGTGTCACAGACTGCCGGAGCGTATCCCATTGACGTATCGGATGGTATCGTAACGGCCCTTTGTTTTACCGGCCATAAATCATTATATGGACCTGGTGGAACCGGCGGTATTTGCATTAAAAAAGATACGCCAGTCGTACCTTTTATCACTGGGGGAGATGGTGTTCATTCCTTTGACAAAGAACAGCCGTGCCAAATTCCGGATGTATTTGAAGCTGGAACGATGAATGTAGCCGGTATCATGGGTTTGGGAGCTGGTATACGGCTTATTTTGCAGGAAGGCTTGGCACAGCGAATGAAGCATCAGCAAGAAATCGGGGATATATTTGTTTCCGGTGTACGCCGTATTCCGAAGATTACATTATATGGTGATTTTGCTAAACCGCGCGTTGGCGTATATGCGTTGAATATAGGAACTGCTGATGCGTCTGTCGTAAGTGATGCTTTGTGGACGACCTACGGTATGGCCGTACGTGCCGGATTTCATTGTGCGCCATTGATGCATACGGCGCTTCATACAGAAACACAAGGAGCCATACGTTTTTCTTTCTCTTATTTTACTACAAAAGAGGAAGCGGCTGCTGCAGTACAAGCACTGCGTGAATTAGCGCAGTTAGCAGAAATATAAAAGCTTTGGGACAAGAAACGGTCTATGGTATACTATAGGCAATTAATATAAAGGAGATGGTTGTATGTTTAAGATTGATGCAATTGGTAAAGCTTGCCCATTGCCGGTTATTGAAACACATAAAGCGTTAAAAGAACATGATGCCGTAGAAACGGTTGTAGATAATCAAATTGCGACAGAAAATTTGAAAAAATTAGCAGAAGATATGGGATATACCTATGCGATGACAGAAGAATCGTCAACCCATTATACGGTGATGATTGCAAAAGACGGCGTATCTACAGACAAGGATGTACAGCCGACAAAGCAAGATGTCAAATCGCAGGATTCGTATATCGTCGTTATTAATTCTCCGACGATGGGTGTTGGCGATGATGTGTTGGGAAAACAATTATTAAAAACGTTTGTGTATACGCTGACAGAACAAGACGTATTGCCGCAAATGATTATTTTCTATAATGGTGGCGTTCCTTTTGTGACAGAAGATTCGGATGTACTGGAAGATTTAAAGACCTTAGCTTCTCAAGGTGTACAGATTTATGCGTGTGGTGCTTGCTTAAACTATTATGACTTAACGGATAAAGTGGCTGTTGGTGAAATTACCAATATGTATCGCATTGTTGAAATGATGCGGCAAGCTGATCGTATTGTTCGACCGTAAGACGATGAAAAAACGATATGGCATAGCCCTTATTTCTTCTACGCGAGACGCAATGAAAGCAGAAGCGCAGGCGAAAGCACAGCATATACAAGTGCGTATTATTCCGACGCCGGGACGTATTCGGGCAAATTGTGGCTTTTCGTTGCGATATGAACTGGCAGAGGAACAGCGTGTATTGCAGTTGTTGCAGCAGTTGCGTATTACGTGTGACGGTATGTATGAAGTGGAACAAGAAGGATTACAGACAACATATACCTTGCGCAGAAAGGAGTAATTCATGGCAACGTATATGACAATCAGTACAGCCGGTCATGTAGACCATGGTAAGACGACGCTGGTAAAAACACTGACTGGTATCGATACGGATACGACGGCAGAAGAAAAAAAACGAGGGCTGACAATTCAACTGGGATATGCTTTCATGGATTTGCCGCATCATGTACGGCTAGGTATTGTCGATGTGCCGGGACATGAACGATTTATCAAAACCATGGTTGCCGGTATGCCGGGGATTCAATTACTGTTGCTAGTTATTGATATTCAGGAAGGTATAATGCCGCAGACAATAGAACATCTTCATATTGCTTCTTTATTGGGAATACAGCATATCGTAGTCGTTGTGACCAAAGCGGAAACAATGAATGCAGTGCAGCGACAACAGGCAGTGGCAGAAATTCGCAAAGCCCTATCTCGTACTGAGGCAGCCGGGGCAGAAGTACTTCTAACCGATGCCGTAACAGGGTATGGAATGGCAGCATTACGGCAGAAAATTCAAGATATGGCAGACCATATCAAACCCATACCAGCAACAGGAAGCGGCAGGCTGTATATCGATCGAGTGTTTTCTGTCAAAGGATTCGGTACGGTAGTTACAGGCACCTTGCTGGACGGTCCGATGCATGTTAATGAAGAAGTCTACGTATATCCTGGATATGGTAATGTGCGAATTCGTACGATTCAAATTCATGGCGAAACGGTGGAAAAAGCGATGCCAGGACAGCGGACAGCTCTCAATCTTCCCGGAATCTCTAAGGAAGACATTCATCGCGGCGATGTAGTATGTGTAACAGACAGGCTGCAAGGCACGCGAATGCTGGATGTCAGCGTACAATGTTTGGCTGATTCGCCTGTGTCCATCCGTCAGTGGAGTCGGGTGCGTTTGCTTATTGGTACAGAAGAAGTTATAGGACGGGCTGTTCCCATCGGTACAGAACAGATAGAGCCGGGACAAAAAGGTTTTTTACAACTTCGCTTGGAACAAAAAGAAATTTTTGTTAACGCCCGGGATCGATTTATTTTGCGCACGTTTTCACCTATGCAGACTATAGCTGGCGGTGTCGTACTAGATGTACATCCTAAAAAACATCGTCGATTTCATGCGGATGTGATAGAACGGTTGCAGGTGTTAGAAACAGGACAGATAGAAGCTGCTGTAGCAGATTTTCTTTGTCAAAACAACACACCTTTTGCGAATATCCATGAAATAGCCGTACAACTACAGCTGACAGAAGATGCCTGTACGGAAGCACTAGCGGTATTAATGAAACAACAACAGGTATGGCATACGCCAGTTGGATACATTCATCAGAATGTATATAAAACATGGCAAGCCCGCGTATTGAACATGTTGTCGGCATATCATCACAAGTATCCATTACGTTGGGGGATGCCATTGGGTGAATGTAAAGCTAAAATGAGTCCAACGTTATCAGAAAAAGAACAAACGGCCATGCTGGAGTTGTTGTTACAACATCACGTATGCCGCCGGGATGGAACGGTTATAGCCGCTCGTCAATTTCAAGTCGTATTTTCTAAAAATGAAAAAAAAATTTGCCAGGCTGTGAAACGTATATTGCAGCAACAGGGATATGGTGCTGTAAAAAAAGATGTATTGTTTCAAATAGGAACGGAGGCTCCGGCTGTGGTAGATTCTTTGAGTGGGCAAGAACTGTTGTTTTTGACAGATGAATATGTGATAAGCCGTATGATCTATAATGCGGCGGTACAGGCTATTTGTCGATATATAGTTATCCACCAGCAAATCAAGCTGGCAGATTGCCGAGACTTATTGCAGACGAATCGGAATGCAGCGTTACGGATTTTGGAGTATATGGATAGACAGCATATTACGAAACGACAGGAAACCTATCGTGTTTTAGATTATCGCGGATTGCAGATTTTAGGAGAAAATAACCATGGATGAATGGGTACAACGCCAATTACAGGCGTTGCCACAAGTTGATTTACTGTTGCGGCAGCCGGAGTTGAGTAAATGGAACCGAACGGCTTGTAAAGAAGCGGTGCGTTCCGTACTGCAACAATGGCGGCAGCGTATTGTACAAAAGCATATGACAGCCCCTTCGATAACGCAAGTAATACACGATATTATTATGCAGTTGCAGCGGCAGCGAGTCTATCATTTACATACCCTCATCAATGCCACGGGGACCGTGCTGCATACGAATTTGGGACGAGCTAGAATAAATGATACTGTAAGTACTCATATTGCCCAAATTGCTTCTTCCTATTCGAATGTAGAATATGACGTAGATACGGGGCAGCGCAGTTCTCGGTATCAACATGTACAGAGATTGATTCAAACTTTGACAGGGGCAGAAGATTGTTTGATTGTCAATAATAATGCGGCTGCTGTATTATTAGCTCTATCTACGATTGTTTCAGGCCGCGAAGTCATTTTATCACGAGGAGAACTCGTGGAAATAGGCGGAAAATTTCGGATTCCCGAGGTTATCAAGCAAAGCGGTGGTCTGATTCATGAAGTGGGTACAACGAACAAGACACATCTTGCCGATTATGAAAAAGCTATTCAAGAAGATACAGGGGCTATATTGAAAGTGCATACAAGCAATTATCGAATTATAGGTTTTACATCTTGTCCGGATATAGCAGACTTGGTGGCGTTAGCGCATCAGCATGATCTGCCGCTGTTATATGATTTAGGAAGCGGTTTGTTGGTAGATCTGCAGGCCGTAGGATTACCGTATGAGCCGACGGTAAAGGAAATACTGCAGCAAGGCTGTGATGTTGTCTTGTTTAGTGGCGATAAATTGCTAGGCAGCGGGCAGGCAGGAATTATTGCCGGCTCAGCACGCTGTATTGAAAAAATGAAACAAAATCAGCTTTTGCGGGCATTGCGGGTAGATAAACTAACCTTAGCCGCCTTAGAAGGCACATTGCAGCTCTATATAGAAAAGGATCCGTTGCAAGAGATTCCTGTATTAGCCATGCTGGCAACATCCCAAGAAATGTGTCTGCAAAAAGCGAAGATGTTGGCAGCGGCATTACGACAGGATCATACTGTATTAGAAATAGAAGTCATGTCGTGTGAAGATGTCGTTGGCGGGGGTGCATACCCGGGATGTACATTGCCGGGATATATGGTAGCCATATCCATGCCTGCTATGTCCGTGAATGAATGTCAGCGGCGGCTGCGACAGCATAATCCGGCTGTTATCAGCCGCATTCATCAGAATAAAATAGCTTTTTCGGTTCGTACCATGACGGATGAAGAAATAACTTGTATTCCACAGATACTTAAAGAATGCATGGATAGGTCGTAAATGCAAACGATACATATAAAATGGGATGACAAAAGGGGGGCTGTAACAAAATGGCTCTTTGTCAAATGTTGGGGTGCCTTTCAAATCATCCACTACTAATGG
>CALBLM010000316.1 GCA_937895695.1 uncultured Megasphaera sp. | reverse complement strand
CAATACATAAGGTACGCCTAAATACTTATAGGCTGAGGAAACAAGCTGATCGCCGATGCGATCCGTTCCAGGCAACGTTTTCCAATTCGTATATTTAGCGGAAGCTCCTGCTATCGGACGAGATAGCGCACTGCCTGAAGACTTAGATGCTATTGATTTATTCATAGCTTTTGGTGTGTTTTTCGTAAGCATTGTCCGCTGCCCAGTCAGCAAATAATACGTCCAGCCACCAACATTGCCGCTGACTTGAATCTTTTTATCTGCCTGAAATTTAGCTACTGCTTTTGCTGTGTCCTTGGAATATACACCATCCATTTTAACTTTATATCCCAATTTACGAAGCTGTTTTTGAATTAACAGTACATTGTCACCTTTATTACCTACTGTATAATAACTAGCTGCACCAGCCGGAATAGCTGTGATTGTTAATAAAGCAGCTGCACACATGACTTTACCTAGTTTATTCCACATAAAAGCTCCTCTCTGTCTTTGTATCAGGTATTACCGTAAAAAGCACAACTTATTTTTGTTTAGTTCCTAATTCAGCTTTTAACCAATACAAAGGCCTATTTTTTACTTCTTCAAAAATACGTCCGACATACTCACCCATAATGCCGATGAAAATAAGTTGCAGCCCCCCAAGCAGACAAACAATTACCATGGTTGTTGTCCATCCCGGCGCAGCTTCTCCCATGAATTTACAATACAGTACATGTATAATCATGAGAATACTAAAAATACCGCTTAGAAGTCCCGTATAAAATGATATGCGAAGGGGAAGCTGTGAATACGCCATAATGCCATCTAAGGCAAAACGAAGCATTTTTCTCATGGAAAATTTAGATTTTCCAGCGAATCGCTTGGGTGCAACAAAAGAAATCGTCGTTTGCGTATATCCAATATCTCCCATCATACCACGAATAAAGCGATCATGTTCGCGAAACAACTTGAACGTTTCTAATACTTTTTTATCAATAAGGCGAAAATCAGATCCGCCGGGTACAATATGAACAGGAGATACGGCATTCAAAATGATGTAATACCATTTTGATGTCTGCCGTTTAATAAATCCCGCATCATCTGTCGCTTCGCGTATTGTTTGTACTACGTCAGCCCCTTCCAGCCATTTCTGAACTAAGCTGGGAATCATAGCTGGCGGATGTTGCAAGTCACCGTCCATCGTAATCACCGCATCACCACACGCATGATCCATTCCACACGTAATGGCTAACTGATGTCCAAAATTGCGAGCTAAAATTAATGCCCGAATATGCGAATCTTGCTGTGTCAAACGTCTTAACATCAGCGGCGTCTGATCTTTGGAGCCATCATCGACAAAAATAATTTCGTATTCCATGTCCAAGTTCTTCATTGCCTTGGTCGCTTCTTCATAAAATTTTCCAATATTGGGTTGTTCATTATAGACGGGAACAACAATTGACAGCATCTTTTTTCTTTGTAAATTCTGCATATCCATTACAATTATACCATCCTAACATTTTTACTGTCAAAATCACGCACACGGGCCTTCCATCTTATTATTTTGTTCTTCATCTTGTGATGCGTTTTGTAAAAATTTTTCTATTTCTTCTTGTGACGTATATCCAATCATACGACGCAACGGTTCGCCGTCTTTAAAAAACAATAACGTCGGTACTGCCATAATATCATATTTTTCAGCAATTTCCTGTCGAACATCGACATTAATACATACGACATGTACAATCGATGCCATTTTTTCAGCAACATTTTCAATCTCTGATCGTATCATTTTGCACGGTCCACACCACGATGCCCAAAAATATGCCATGACAATACCTTTTTTATGCAAAACCTGCAATGAAAAATCAGCATCACTTTCTATGGAAACAACTGCCATATTTATGTTCTACCTCCTATGGTCAGCTAAATACACCAAATCTATTATAGCAAAAGTATGTTGTTTTTTCCAGTATTTGCAAAAAATCGTCTTTTAGTACTTATAAAAACGTTTACTTAAAAAAATCACTCGGCATACACGATGTGTATACTGAGTGATTTTAGCGAATTATTCTTCTTCTAATGCATTCCATACATGGGAAAGCAACGCATTTCGGCCATCTTTTTTTAGCGAAGAATACGCAACTGCTCCATATACAGATGGAAATATTTTATTCAATTGAGCAATATTTTTTCGTTTTTCATTTGAAGACAATTTATCTGCCTTGGTACCAATGATTTGTATATGTACGCCTTGGCGAGAAAGCCATTCATACGCCTGGCAGTCAATGGCCAGACCAGGATGGCGCAAATCAATGAGTAAGCAAAGCAAAATTAAATGCGGAGATTGTGTAACATATTCTCCAATAAAATCACTCCACATTTGCTTTTTCTTGCCACCGGTTCTAGCAAAACCATATCCTGGCAAATCGACAAGAAAGAACGGCTTTCGTTCTTCCCCTTCTTCATTTCGACTCCGCAGCATTGATTGAAAATAATTAATAGTCTGGGTTTTCCCCGGCTCACCGCTGACACGAGCTAAATTGCGCTGATTACATAATGAATTAATTAAACTGGATTTTCCTACATTAGAACGACCTAAAAAAGCGATTTCCGGCAATCCGTCCGTCGGATATTGATCAGTTCGTACAGCGGATGCAACATATTTCGCATTGATAATCTGCAGTTCCTGTGGCATTATGCATTCACCAGTGCCTGAGCCAGCACTTCATCCATATGGTGTACAAAAACGAATTCCACATCATCCTTTACAGATTGCGGTACATCAACCATATCCCGTTTATTTTTTTCTGGTAAAAGAATTTTTTTGATACCTGCACGATGAGCAGCAATAACCTTTTCTTTTACTCCTCCAATAGGAAGAACCGTGCCGCGTAATGTAATTTCTCCTGTCATGGCAACATCATGATGAACAGGTTTACCTGTTAGTGCGGATACCAATGCAGTTACCATCGTAATGCCCGCAGATGGCCCATCTTTTGGAATGGCTCCTTCGGGGAGATGGATATGGAAATCATACTGCATATAAAAGTCTTCAGGTAGTCCCAATGCTTGTGCCCGGCTGCGAATATATGTAACACCAGCTTCTGCTGATTCTTTCATCACATCACCAAGCTGACCGGTTAACATTAAATGACCTTTTCCCTTGACTGCAACAGCTTCCGTTTCCAATACTTCACCGCCTACCTGTGTCCAGGCAAGCCCCGTAACAAGTCCGATTTCATCTTTTTTATTGACTTGTGTTGATAAGAACTTTACAGGACCTAATAAGGTTTCCAAATTTTTAACAGAAACGGTCATTGGTTTTTCTGTATTCAACAATATAGACGTTCCGATTTTCCGGCATACAGCGCCAATTGTCTTTTCCAACGTACGTACGCCCGATTCTCTCGTATACCCTTGAATAATGGTTTTCAATACTGCGTCAGAAAAGCGTGCTTGATTTCCCTTCAAACCATTTTCTTTGATTTGTTTGGGTACCAAATACTGTTTGGCAATCTGTACTTTTTCTTCTTCAGTATAGCTAGTAAAATCAATGATTTCCATACGATCCAAAAGTGGTCGCGGAATATCTTCAATGACATTGGCAGTTGTAATCCAAAATACTTTTGATAAGTCAAATGGTAATTCCAAAAAATGGTCACTAAACGTGTTGTTTTGTTCCGGATCCAATACTTCTAGCAATGCCGCAGATGGATCTCCTCGCATATCTGAAGTCATTTTATCTACTTCGTCAAGAAGGAATACAGGATTTTTGACACCGGCCTGTTTCATTCCGGAAAGGATTCGGCCTGGCAGGGCACCAATGTAGGTACGGCGATGTCCTCTAATTTCAGCTTCGTCTCGCACCCCACCCAGGGAAATACGAACATATTTGCGGTTCATTGCTCTGGCAATAGAACGGGCAATACTCGTCTTACCGGTTCCCGGAGGGCCTACAAAGCAAAGAATAGGACCCTTTAAACTATGTGTCAACTGTTTGACTGCCAAATATTCAATGATTCTCTCTTTGACTTTTTTCAACCCGTAATGGTCTTCATCCAAAACTTTTTGGGCTTCATTTAAATCGAGACGGTCTCTAGTTTCCTTTTTCCAAGGCAATGCCAATGCCCAGTCTAAATACGTACGTATAATGGCCGATTCCGCCATCATAGGCGGCATAGAATCCAAGCGATCTACTTCCTTTAGCAGGACTTCTTCTATTTTTTTAGTCAGCTTCATTTTGCGGATTTTTTCCCGCAGTTCCTGCATTTCTGTATCTTTATCAACTTTATCGCCGAGTTCTTCATGAATTGCTTTTATTTTTTCACGCAGGTAGTATTCTTTCTGTTGCTTGTCAAGTTTTCCCCGAACTTCCGTGTTTAGCTTAGATTCAAGTTCGGTAATTTCTAATTCGGTGTCCATCAAAGCTGCTAGGCGTTCCAAACGTGCTTTAATATCAATGGTTTCCAAAATCTGCTGACGTACAACAATACGAATAGGCAGCTGCGAGGCAATATAATCTGCCAACACACCAGGTTCTTCGATACTCTGCGCTTTTTCTTTTATTTCTTCACTATTACGGAGATTATCTAGCCAATTAAGAACGCGTTTTAAGAGAACACGTCGCATGGCTTCTTCATGAATAATATCAGTACTTACTTCAGCAGCTTTTACACAAGCAACTTCTAAATACTCTTCTTTTTCAGAAAATCCCTGCAGCTGCACACGAGATATTCCGTCTACGAGAATACGGATTAATCCGCCTGGTAAACGGAGCAGCTGCTGTATCTTGACAAGCGTACCCATTTGATATACGTCATCAAACCCCGGATTTTCCACATCTTCATTAACTTGAGTCGAAACGACTAACATGCGGTCATGTTCCATGGCATAATCGACAGCTGCCAATGATTTATCCCGACCTATATCAATATGGCTGACTAGTTTCGGATAAACAACAATACCCCGCAAAGGAATAAAGGGTACTGCTAAAATTGCGTTTTCATCCATAGTATTCACCTTCTTTAATCTAAAAATAAAACTCATTTCTGGCGAGGAGAAATGAGTTTTATCGTTTTATATCCTTCTTCTTATTTCAATACCAGTTCAGGTTCCGTTCCTTTTGTGACACAGTCTTCTGTAACGATACACTGTTTTACATCCGTACGGCTTGGTACATCAAACATAACATTCAGCATAATGCGTTCAATGATAGAACGAAGACCACGGGCACCTGTATTTCGACGTAATGCTTCTTTAGCAATCGCCTGCAGTGCTTCCGGAGTAAAGGTCAACTCTACATGATCCATGTTCATCATTTTCTGATACTGTTTGACCAATGCATTCTTCGGTTCTGTTAAGATGTGTATCATGGCTTCTTCATCCAATGGATTTAATGTAACCAATACGGGAAGACGACCAATCAATTCTGGAATCAAACCGAATTTTTGCAAGTCTGTCGGAATAATTTCCTTAAGCAGCATTTCCATAGACTGTTCCGTTTTGGAATGAATATCAGCACCAAATCCCATATTTTTATCCGTTGTCCGGTTCAAAATGGTTTTGTCTATACCATCAAAGGCACCACCGCAAATGAACAAAATATTAGTCGTATCAATTTGCAGCATTTCTTGATGTGGGTGCTTCCGGCCGCCCTGAGGCGGTACACTGGCAACAGTTCCTTCCAATATTTTCAGTAAAGCCTGTTGCACACCTTCTCCAGATACATCCCGTGTAATAGACGGATTTTCTGATTTTCGGGCAATTTTATCGATTTCATCAATATAGACGATGCCGCGTTCCGCTTTGGCAATATCATAATCTGCTGCTTGAATCAACTTAAGCAAACAGTTTTCTACATCTTCGCCTACATATCCAGCTTCTGTTAAACTCGTTGCATCAGCGATTGCAAAAGGAACATCGAGCAGACGAGCCAATGTCTGAGCCAACAATGTTTTACCACTGCCAGTAGGACCCACCATGATGATGTTCGATTTCTGCAGTTCTACATCTTCTACAACACTATTGGTCTGCAACCGTTTGTAATGATTATAGACAGCAACAGACAACGTCTTTTTGGCTGCTTCCTGACCAATAACGTATTCATCCAGCGTTTCTTTTATCTGACGCGGTGTTGGCAACTCTTTCAGTTTGAATTCAGAAGAAGCCGTTTCCTGTTTTTCTTCTTCCAAAATATGTTCTGCTACAGCAACGCATTCATCACAAATATATACGCCTGGACCAGCAATCAGTTTCTGAACTTCGCTTTGTGGACGGCCGCAAAAACTGCATCTTGGTTCATCATTTTTATCTTTCACTACGTCTTCCTCCTGTCCTTCCTATCATTTCACGTCATGAGGACGGATAAGGATTTCATCGATAAGACCATAGGCTTTCGCTTCTTCTGCTGTCATGAAATTATCCCGTTCCGTATCTTTTTGGATAACCTCTAATGGCTGTCCTGTATGTGTAGACAAGATACCGTTTAATTCTTTACGCATACGTAAAATTTCACGGGCATGAATTTCAATCTCTGTAGCCTGGCCTTGTACACCGCCTAAGGGCTGGTGGATCATTACTTGTGAATGAGGAAGGGCAAACCGTTTTCCCTTGGCACCGGCAGTCAGCAGTACCGAAGCCATGCTGGCTGCAGAACCAATACAAATCGTCGATACATCAGGTTTTATGTACTGCATTGTATCATAAATAGCCATACCGGCAGTAACCACACCGCCGGGGCTATTAATATATAGATGAATATCCTTATCAGGATCATCTGCTTCTAAAAACAAGAGTTGCGCTGTAACGATATTCGCTACGGTATCATCAATAGCACCGCCTAAAAAAACAATGCGGTCTTTGAGCAAGCGAGAATAAATATCGTAGCTTCGTTCCCCCTGTGCCGTTTGTTCTACGACAATAGGAACATACATACTCATAACAAACACCTCCGGAGATTACGCTTCCGGTTTTTCTTCAGCCTTTACCTGTTCTACTTTAGGTTCGTCAGCTTTTTCATTTGTGTTAACAGCATTTTTCAGAATAAAGCTTGCTGCTTTTTTACGGCCAACAGACTGAACAAGCATCGGAACGCGATGTTCTTTCATAATAATCTTGTATACTTCTTTGGGATCAGCACCGAAATTCTGAGCCATTGTAATGATTTCAGCCTGTAAATCAATATCTTTAACTTCAATATTTTCAGCTTTAGCAATAGCTTCCAGGACAAGATCCATCTTTACATTTTCTTTAGCTGGTTCAGCATACTGTTCTTTCAATTTATCCATATCCTGACCCATGTATTTGAGGTAATCATCAATATTCATGTGCTGTGTTTCCAATTTCATGGAAAGTTCTTCGATCATCTGATCGATTTTATCATCAATCATGACCTGCGGAATATCTACTTCTGCATTATTTACAGCTGTTTTAATGATTTCAGCATTGTATTTTTCCAAAGCCTGGAAAGATGCTTTAGATTCCAAACGTTTACGGATATCTGCTTTTAATTCATCAACGCTGTCAAATTTGCCTGCTTCTTTAGCAAATTCATCGTTAATAGCCGGTAATTCGCTGCGTTTTACATCATTTACTTTAACAGCAAATACAGCTTCTTTGCCAGCTAAGGATTTTTCAAAGTAATCTTCTGGGAATGTTACTTTGACATCTTTTTCATCGCCTGCTTTGCAGCCAATCAACTGATCTTCAAAGCCAGGAATAAAGCTGCCGGAACCAATCTGAAGGGGATAGGATTTGCCTTCGCCGCCTTCGAATGCAACACCATCAACGGTACCTTTGAAATCAATAACGGCAAAATCGTCTTTTGCAATTTCAGTACCTTCTGGTGCAACTACCATCTTAGCATGCTGTTTCTGAAGATTAGCTAATTCTTTGGATACATCTTCATCGCTAACAGCAACTTCGTCTTTCGCTGCTTTAATGCCTTTGTATTCACCGAGTTTTACTTCCGGTTTTTTAGTAATCGTTGCTTCAAATACAACGTCTTTGCCTTTTTCATCGCAAATTACTTTGATTTCCGGTTCTGTTACAGGAACAATATTTTTTTCCTGTAATGCATCGCTATATGCTTTATTGGCAATTGCTTCAAAAACTTCCTGTTTGACAGCATCTTTGCCCAAGAAGCTTTCCAACACCATGCGCGGTGCTTTGCCTTTACGGAAGCCCGGGATGTTTACTTTACCTGCTAAATTTTTGCATGCTGCTGCAGCTGCTTTGGAAGCATCCTTTGCAGGTACTTCAATATGCAGGGTTACTTTGTGTTGGTCTACTTCATTAACTGTTACGTTCATTCTAAGTATGTCCTCCTTATGGGCCACAGCCCTAAATTATCTCTAAAATACCACATTACGCTCTACATCATACCACAAGTTTACATATTTTACAATAAATATTTAACATTGCAGCCGGGTAAAAAAACGACTTCCGAAGAAGCCGTTTTTTATATACCGATAAATTACGATTGAGATTTCACCTGTTTTAAGAGATTTAATAACTGTTATATTTTGTTATTAAATTCTCCGCAAACCCTTGAAAACACTGGATTTATCGCAGGTGAGCTTTCCCTTATTGTTTCC
>CALBLM010000315.1 GCA_937895695.1 uncultured Megasphaera sp. | reverse complement strand
TTGGGCTGCCTGGCAGGAAGGAAATAAATAAATGAAGTATGCTTCTGTTACAGACGTAGTACGGCGGATTAAAGCGAATATAGATAAAGACTATCGCCTTCAAAGCGTAGCAATGGAAGGCAATATTATGGGATTAAAACGCGCATCACAAGGCCATTATTACATGACATTGTGTGATGCTAATTGTTCTATTCGTGCTATCTTATTTCGCAGTCGTGTCGGCCGTTCGATGGAACAAGTAAAAGATGGCGATCATGTTGTTGTCATAGGAGCTGTGAATGTCTATGAAAAAGGCGGTACCGTTTCATTGATTATCGAACGGCTTTTTTCACAAGGCATCGGGGCTCTTCAGGCACAATATGAGAGAATAAAAAATGAATTGGAAGAAAAAGGATATTTTTCGTTAGACCATAAAAAAGATATACCGCCATTTCCGTGGCAGATTGGTGTATTAACGTCTAAAACAGGGGCTGTTCTTCACGATATTTATAAAATTGCGGCAGAGCGAAATCCGTATGTATGGATTCAGTTGTATCCTATTCCGGTACAAGGAGAGGATGCGGCACCTAAAATTGCGGCAGCTATTGAAAAGGCCAGTAAAAATACGAAATTGGATGTCCTCATTTTGGCTCGAGGCGGCGGTTCGTTAGAAGATTTATGGTGCTTTAATGATCCGTTGGTAGTTAAGGCAATCTATACATCGCCGATACCGATAATTACAGCTATTGGACATGAAACAGATACGACACTGGCGGATTATGCTGCCGATGTACGGGCTGCGACACCAACCCATGCTGCTGAATTGGCATTTCCGTCTATACGAGATATAGAAATGAACCTGGCCGTATATAGTCAGCGAGCCTATGAATTACTGGAAGCACATATAGCCAAGTGGCAAAAAGAAGTAGACCAGTTGAAGGCATGTATTCAGCCACGGCGATATACAGAATTTTTATCGTTAAAACAAGAACAAGTCAGACAGCAGAGGCAAACAGCTGCACAGAAGCTAGCGTTACATATAGCGCGTAAACAATCGCTGCTGCGGGAAACACAAGCTTCATTAGAAGCCATGAATCCGTGTACACTGGTACAGCGCGGCTATGGACAATTAGAACAGTCTGGCCGTATTATTACAAAGATTACACAAATTAAAACGAATGAAGAATTACAGATTCAGCTTGTCGATGGGTGCGTAAAAACAGATGTAAAAGAGGTTGACATATATGGCAAGAACAACAGATAAATTAAAAAATTTTGAAGCCAATTACAATAAACTGGCCGAATTAGTGTCAGCCCTGGAAGCTCCAGATCTGACATTAAAAGAATCGCTGGATTTGTATGAAAAGGCAATTAAGCTGTCAGAAACATGTGACAGTGCGCTAGAGTATGCCAAACAAAAAGCGCAGACCCTGGCTGATATTCATGCCGGACAAGAAGAAAATGAGGGAGTTGAAACCCCTTCGTTGTCGGAGAAAGGAACCTTGGACTTATGACGTTTACAGAGTATATGAGAGAAAAAAAACAGCAAATAGATATGCACTTATCTACGCTGCTGCATACGGATATACCGCAGTTTTCTACGTTATACAAAGCCATGAATTACAGTTTGATGGCTGGCGGTAAACGAATTCGTCCTATTTTATTATTGGCAACGATAGAGGCTTTGGGAAAAGACAGCGCGCCATATTTGGAATTGGCTTGTGCATTAGAATGCGTGCATTCCTATTCGCTCATTCATGATGATTTGCCAGCCATGGACAACGATGAGTTGCGGCGGGGAAAACCGACGAATCATGTTGTTTTTGGCGAAGGAACGGCAATATTGGCAGGCGATGGATTACTGACATATGCCTTTGAACTCATGGCCCGACAGCCGATTGCGCCGGAAAAATTAGCACCATGCATTGCTGTTTTTGCTCATGCTGCCGGACCGGCCGGGATGGTTGGCGGTCAGGCATTTGATTTGGAATCAGAAGGAAATCTGCATATTGGGAAACGTGGCTTGGAATTACTTCATCAGTCTAAAACGGGCGTTATTTTTAAAGCAGCTATTGATTTAGCGGCACTACTGGCAGATGCAAATGAAACGGAAAAACAGATGTTGGATGCTTATGCGGTAAACATGGGTCTGACCTTTCAAATTACCGATGATATTTTAGATGTTATAGGTGATGAAGCCGTTATAGGAAAACCAGTGGGAAGCGATGAAAAAAATGACAAAGCAACGTATGTTACTATTTTTTCATTAGAAGAAGCGAGACGAATGGCTAAAGAAGCTGCGCAGCAGGCAATAGATGCTATTGCACCGTTAGGTGAACAAGCATGGTTTTTGCGAGACTTAGTTTCCTATATGCTGGTTCGAACAAAGTAAGGGGAGTAAGAGATGCAGCAAAAAGAAAGATTGGATGTATTGTTAGTCAATCGAGGGTTATCGGAAAGCCGGGAAAAGGCAAAAGCGACCATTATGGCGGGCCTCGTATTTGTTAAAAATCAACGCGTTGATAAAGCCGGTACTAAATTGCCGTTGGATGTGGACATTACAGTGAAAGGCAATCCGATTCCTTATGTAGGACGTGGCGGCTTAAAACTAGAAAAAGCGATGGAAACCTTCCCCATTAACTTAAAAAATAAAACGATGATGGATATTGGCGCATCAACAGGCGGATTTACGGATTGCGCACTGCAACATGGTGCAGTAAAAGTCTTTGCTGTCGATGTTGGCTATGGTCAGTTGGCGTGGAAACTGCGCACAGATGAACGCGTTGTGAATATGGAACGGACGAATATCCGCAATGTGACTGTGGCAGATATTGGAGAAGCTGTTGATTTCATCTCGATAGACGTATCCTTTATCTCCTTATTAAAAATTATGCCGGCCGTTGTACCGCTTTTAAAAGAAAATGGTGCGATGGTTACACTGATTAAACCGCAATTTGAAGCAGGCCGGGAACATGTAGGAAAAGGCGGTATTGTACGGGATATTACGGTGCATCGGGATGTTATACGGCATGTGACGGATGGCATTGCAGCGTGCGGTATATCTCCCATAGGACTAACCTTTTCACCGATTAAAGGAGCCGACGGCAATATTGAATATTTACTTTACAGTCGAAAAGATATATCTTGCCATAATGATATTACGGACGAAATTGTGGATACTATCGTCAATCGTTCTCATGAAATGTAGGTGAAGATGAATGCGAATTGGAATCTTTCCTAATTTAGTTAAGAGAGAATGTGCTGTAATTGTACAGCAAATTATAGAAATTTGTCGAAAATATGATATTGCCTATTATTTACCGGCCTATGTTAGTGAAAGTTGTCAACCTTTGTATCAGCATATCGGTGCCGGACACTTACGTCCGCATATGACAATGTACCGATCTATTGATGTAGCCTTGGTGCTTGGCGGGGATGGTACAATTTTAAAAATGGCCAAACAGTTTGCTGAAACGGGCATTCCTGTTTGTGGTGTTAATTTAGGTTCTTTGGGTTTTTTGTATGAAGTAGAAACGGAAACGCTGGAACGGCGCATATTAGATATTATGCAGGGCCATTATTTTACGGAAGAACGGATGATGCTGCAGGGAACAGTGTATGATGAAGATGGCATGGTACAGTCGCTGCCACCGGCATTAAATGATATTGTCATTGCCCATGGCAATGTAGGAAAATTAATCCGTGTGGACATGAGTATTAATGGTCATTTTATTCAACAGTATCCGGGCGACGGTATTATCGTTTCGACAGCAACCGGCAGTACAGGGTATACCTTTTCCAGCGGTGGACCGATTGTGTCCCCAAACGTAAAGTGTATTATGGTTACACCTGTATGTCCACATTTACTGCTTAAAGTACCATTGGTACTTAGTGATACCGATCAAATCAGCCTTAGTACCATACACAGCCGCAATGGCGTTCGTGTTTCTGTTGATGGCATGATGGATCAAGAGCTGCTTCGATCTATGACGCTGCAGATTCGTAAGGCCGATTATGTGATGAAAATTATTCGATTTAATCAAAATTATTTTTATACGAATTTGTTTACAAAATTGATGGGGAAGGATTAATATGAACGTCTATCCATTTAAAAATGCCGTAACCATGTCCCACATGTTTTTACAGCCCTATGCGTCGCAGGCCAACATTTTGGTGGATATGACATGCGGTAATGGACATGATACTGCTTTTTTAGCCTCTTGTATGCCTGATACAGCTATTTTATATGCCTTTGATATTCAGGAATGTGCAGTTCGTGCAACAAAAAAAAGACTGGAAGAACAGCATGTACATACGAAGCAAGTTATTTGTCGGCAAGGTTCTCATGATGTGTTATTGGAAGGCGTCGCAGGCAATCCGGATATTATTGTATTTAATTTAGGCTATTTGCCTTCTGGAGATCACACGATTCATACAAAAACAGAAATTACTGTAAAAGCTGTGAAATTATGCTTGAATAAAATTGCGATAAATGGGATAATTATGATAGCGGCATATCCGGGAACGCCGGCAGGAGCTGAAGAAGAAGCGGCTCTGCGGCAGTT
>CALBLM010000314.1 GCA_937895695.1 uncultured Megasphaera sp. | reverse complement strand
TTCAAGGTATCTGAATCCGTTTTTTTGATGAGGTTATTATGTTACAGCCCCTTTTCATCAATCGCCGTAAGACGCAGCGATTTTATATTTTAGTTGTATTCTATTATGCCAAAGTACGTACTTTGGGTGCTATTATTTTTTTGCTAAAATAGCCGCTGCCCGTTGTATAATGAGTGATGCTAATTCATCTTTCCCCATTTTTTCTAATTTTTCAACAGAACCATCGGGGAAAAGAAATGTTGCAATGTTCGTCGTGCCTTTAAAGCCAGCGCCTTCAGCACTGACATCATTGGCGACAAGCATATCGAGGTTTTTCTTTTTTAATTTCGCTGCGCCATATTCGAGGACATGGGTTGTTTCTGCAGCAAACCCTACTAATACTTGATGTTTTTTTCGTTGTCCTAAACCGAGTAAAATATCAGGATTTTTTGTCATCGGCAGTGTTAACGTTTCATCTGATTTTTTTATTTTATTTTCTGCTGGATGCGCCGAACGATAATCGGCAACAGCAGCTGCTTTAATTACCAAATCGCACGTATCGTAGTAGGAATCAACGACTTCTTTCATATCCCGTGTACTACCGACATCGATGCGGCGTGCCAGACCAACCGGTGTCTTCAGATTATCCGTTGTACCGGCAACCAAGGTAACTTCAGCTCCTGCAAAGGCAGCTGCTTTGGCAATGGCAAACCCCATACGGCCACTGGAATGATTGCCAATAAACCGAACTGGATCGATCGGTTCACGCGTACCACCAGCAGTAACAATGACTTTTTTCCCTTTTAGCAAATTCGTACGGCACACAATCCATTCAATATGGTCAATAATCTCGGCTGGTTCCGGAAGCCGTCCGATACCAGTCGTGCCACAAGCCAAATGACCGCTAGCCGGTGTAATAAATTCATAGCCATATTGTTCTAATTTATGAATGTTATCCTGCACAATTGGATTGAGATACATATTCGTATTCATCGCCGGTGCAATCAGCACGGGGGCTTTCGTAGCCATTACCGTCGTAGAAAGCATATCGTCTGCAATACCTCCGGCAATTTTACCGATAATATTGGCCGTCGCCGGTGCAATGACAAACACATCCGCCCATTGTGCCAGGGCAATATGTTCTACATTAAATTCGGGAATGTCGCCAAACATAGAAACGGCAACGGGATTCCCGGAAATTTCCCGCATAGTCAGAGGTGTAATGAACTCTGTCGCATGCTGCGTCATAATGCATTTGACATGAGCACCGCGTTTACGAAGCTGGCTGGCAATTTCAGCCGCTTTAAAAGCAGCAATACCACCTGTTATTCCCAGAACAACATTCTTATTTTCTAGTAACATGCCTAGCCTCCATCACTTATTTGATACCAGCCTGCGGGGCTTCATACGTGATTTTCCCCTGGTCAATTTCTTCCATGGCAATGGATACAACTTTAGTCGTATCGACATCTACCAAAGGTTCGTCGCCATCAGTCAATTCACGTGCCCGTTTAGCGGCTAACGTTACTAACGTATATTTGCTGTCTACTTTTTTCATTAAAGATTCTAACGTCGGTTTGATTAACATAATACATTCTCTCCTTTGAAATAACTATTATTTATATTGTTCTTTTAATACGGCAATACGATGTGTAAGCCGGTCTGCTTTTTTTTCTTCTGCCTGTAATACAGCAGCGGCATCTTCTATGGCCGTATTCAGGTCATCATTAATAATTAAATAATCATACTTAGAGATCCATTCTAATTCGGCACTTGCTTTTGCCAGACGGCCGGCAATGACTTCATCACTATCTGTGTGTCGTCCCCGGAGTCTTGCTTCCAACACGGCTTTACTGGGAGGTACGATATAAATCAAGACGCACTGCGGATATTTTTCTTTTACTTGCATAGCTCCTTGAATATCAATTTCCAGCATAATATGCTTGCCTTCCTGCAGCATCTGATATACATATTTTTTAGGCGTGCCGTAGTAGTGATCGTATACTTTGGCATGTTCCAAGAACGCATCTTGTGTTAATAATTCTTCAAAATGTTCATTCGTCGTAAAATAGTAATTCGTACCATTGACTTCGCCAGGACGGGGATTTCTTGTCGTCATAGAAATGGAATAATGAATGTTGGGAAATCGTTGGCGAAGGGCATCACATATCGTTCCCTTCCCAGCTCCGGATGGTCCGGATACGACAATTAATAAGCCGGAATCGCTCATATCAAAACACCCTCTCTTCTACGTTTTTTCTTCTGTATGGTCTATCGGTTCATCAACTTGCACAATACGATGAGAAATCGTTTCTGCCTGCAAGGCAGACAATATAATTTGTCCGTTGTCCATCATGAGAACAGACCTGGTTTTACGGCCAAACGTAGCATCAATGAGCATATTGCGTTCTCGGGCATCCTGAATCATTCGTTTGATGGGTGCTGACTCCGGGCTAATGATAGCTACTACTTTACTGCCCATTACCATATTGCCAAAACCAATATTTAGTAAATTAAAATCCATAACTTCACCATTATTCAATATTTTGAATTTGTTCGCGAATTTTTTCTATTTCATTCTTTAATTGTAGTACATAGGCAGTGACGTCTGTATCGCCAGCTTTAGAGCCAATCGTATTTACTTCCCGATTCATTTCTTGAATCAGAAAATCAAGCTTGCGTCCTATATCACCTTCTTGTTGTAAAAACCCTTTTAATTGTACCACATGGCTGCGAAAACGTACAACTTCCTCTGTAAAATCTACTTTATCTGCATAGACCGCAACTTCTTGCAACAATCGATCTTCATCAGGAACCTTTTCATTTTTTTCGAGCAATGACAGAATTCTTTTTTCTAACCGTTCTTGATAGCGAGACAAGATATCTTCTTTACGGGACGCAATAGCATCGATCATCGTCGTCATTGTATCGGCCCGCTGCAGTAAGTCACGGCTAATATTATCGCCTTCTCGTTGCCGCATGGCTGTCATTTCCTGCAGCGACAGGGATAGAGCCTGGTCAAACGCAGGCCAGACAGCATCTGTGTCAATCTGCGGCGGTTCTTGAGAAAACCAATCCTTCGTTAATCCCATAATCATAGGCAGTGTCGTTTTTTCCCCATTAAACAACTTGTCTTGTACAGTATCCAATGCCTCTTTACAAGCAGTTAGTGCTGCATAATTCACAGAAACAACAGGCGCTTGCGGCGCAATTTCACGAACTGTCACAAATACATCTACTTTGCCGCGATGTAATACCTTTTTGATCTGCTGACGCAAGGTGTCTTCCAACGCTAAATAGGCATGGGGCATCCGTATATTTAATTCCAAAAAACGCTGATTGACGGCACGCATTTCAATCGTAACGCTTATGGACTCATTACTGTATGTTCCAGCCCCAAATCCAGTCATACTTCGCAATAGCAGGACCTCCTTTATGGTATCATTCTAAAATATTAGTATAACGTAAATTCCGGGTTTGGTCTATGTTATTCTGTAAAAAAATATATATTTGAAAGAAGAAAATAGTTTCTTCTCTACTCAGACAGCACCATTCATGGTATGATAAAGATAATTTTTCAAAGATAGAAGAGGAGATAAGAACGATGAATCTCGATGGCATCACATTACATGGTATTACCAATGAATTAAAAGAGATATTAAAAGGCGGGCAAATATCTAAAATTTATCAATTGGACGGGCGTTCGCTTTATTTTCGTATATTTAATGAAACAGGTATCCATCATCTCATTATGACACTGGATGATTCACCGCGCCTGTATATTGCAAAAAAAATGCCCCCTACGCCGGATATACCGACAGGACTCTGTATGTTTTTGCGAAAATATTATGAAAATGGCCGTATTGCGTCCATTCAGCAGCTGCATTTAGATCGGTTGATTGAAATTGCCGTAGATGTTTTGGATATTTCAGGTCGATTGGCGACCCGCAAAATTCATGTCGAATTAATGGGAAAATATAGCAATGTTATTTTTACAGAAAACGGCACGATTATTGAAGCCTTGATTAAAACACGAAAAGATAAACAGGCATTGCGGACGATTGCTCCCAAAGAACCGTATGATTTTCCGCCTAATTTCATGCGGATGGATCCGTTTGCATTTTCTGCCGAAGAACTGGCAGAGATGATGCAAACCGGTACGGATGAACCGCTGGGAAAATGGATGCTGAAACGCTTCAACGGCATGAGTACGATCGTATTAAATGAATTAGCTTTTCGCACGCAATTGCAAAAAGATCAACTTGTTAGTACCTTATCACCGGCAGATGTTTTTACATGGTGCCGAGCTATTGAAACGTTTGGGAAAGAATTACAACATGTTTCAGGTGCCTATGTGTATACAGTCAATAGTAAAGAAGTTATTTTCCCGTTGGAATTAGATAGCCTTCGTTCGTATCCGCGGCGCCATTTTACGCTCATTGAAGAATACTTGGACGAATATCAGGCAACCCACCGTACGCTCAATGGTGAACAAGAAATCATGCAAAAACGAGTTGCCAAGCTGATTGAAAAACAAAAACGTAAAATTAAACGTATTGCTGCAGAATTAA
>CALBLM010000313.1 GCA_937895695.1 uncultured Megasphaera sp. | reverse complement strand
GGGCACTTGGTAAGTCTACCTTATTAATAACCGGTATAATTTCCAAATCATGTTCTAATGCCAAATATACATTGGCCAAGGTTTGGGCTTCCACACCTTGTGTTGCATCAACAACAAGTAAAGCACCTTCACAGGCTGCCAAACTCCGGGATACTTCGTAGTTAAAATCGACATGCCCCGGTGTATCAATCAAGTTTAGTGTATATTGCTTACCATCTTTGGCATCATAAATCAAACGTGCGGACTGCGCTTTAATCGTAATGCCTCGTTCCCGTTCCAAATCCATTGTGTCCAGTAGCTGTGCTTCCATTTCCCGTTTGGGAACAGTACCAGTCATTTCCAGCATACGGTCAGCCAACGTTGATTTACCGTGGTCAATATGGGCAATAATAGAAAAATTGCGAATATGTTCTGTTGACATGCTGTATCTCCTCTTTCATCTATAAAATCACGCCGCCGCCAAGGACCCGTTCCCCAGTAGCTGCATCATACAACACTAACGCTTGTCCTTTTGTAACCGCACGCTGCGGCTGAGAAAAGACAACACGAATCGTCCCACCGTCTTCCAGATATACCGTACACGGCGATTCTTTCGCTGCATACCGGATTTTACCCAATGCCTTAAACGGTGCCGTCGGCGCATTTTCTACCCAAGATACATCTTCGGCATGTACTTCCGTCGAAAACAAATCTTTTTCACCACCTACGACTACCGTATTGTGGGCTACATCCAAATCCGTTACATAATACGGACCACCCGGACCGCCAAGGTTTAATCCACGGCGCTGGCCAATGGTATAGGCCGGAATTCCCTGATGCTGTCCTATGACACGTCCCTGTTGATCAACAAACTTTCCCTTACGAAACATCTTGCTATCTTCGTGACGCAAAAATCCCTTATAATCATTATCAGGGATAAAACAAATATCCTGACTTTCGGGCTTATTAAACACCGGCAAATTCCACTCTTTTGCCAATTCTCTCGTATGGGTCTTTTCCAATTCAGCCATAGGAAACAAAATATGCGGCAATATATCTTGATTGAGCTGATATAACACATAGGACTGATCTTTTCGCCGATCTGTACCACGAAGTAAGGAATATATGCCTGTATCTTCATGATATTGAATTCGTGCATAATGTCCCGTTGCTAAAAAATCTGCGCCAAATTGTTGTGCTTTTTGCCATAAGAGACCAAATTTAATCCATTTATTGCAGGCAATGCACGGATTAGGTGTCTTTCCCTGTCGATAGGAATCAACAAAATAATCAATAACATCATGCCGAAAAATATCTCTGAAATCTAACGTGTAATGAGGAATTCCCAATACGGCCGCAACCGCTTTTGCATCGTCTACGGCAGATAAGGAACAACAAGCATGAATATTTTCCACAACCGGTGTATTGGAATCTTCTTCCCAAAGGCGCAGCGTAATGCCGATGACATCATATCCTTTTTTTTGTAATAATCCCGCTGTAACCGAGCTGTCTACACCACCGCTCATAGCAACAGCCACTCGTTTAGTCATGGTAAGCTTCCTCCTTTTTCCAAATAGAATGCAATACCATCCGTATCCGGCGAATTGCTTCATCAATTTCTTCTACAGTATTTTCTTTTCCTACAGAAATACGCAAACTACTGTGCAGCCATTTCGATTCCGTTCCCATTGCCTGCAATACATGGGATGGCTCGATAGCTCCTGCCTCACATGCAGAACCAGCAGATACGGCAATGCCTTGCATATCTAAGGCGATTAACAAGACCGCACTATCTGCATCAGCTACACTAATATTTAAAATATTTGGCAATGTATACGCCATGGAACCATTAAAGTGAACACGATCTGTTTCTGGACCGACTAATCCATCATACAACCGCTGTTTCAATGCAGCCGCCTGCATACTGCGAGTTTCCCGTTCTTGGTCCAATAATTCTGAAGCTGCACCAAATCCAACAATACCCGCAACATTTTCTGTACCAGCTCGCAGGCGATGTTCTTGAGGACCGCCATAGGCATCTGCGGCTACATTCAATCCATGTCGTATATATAATGCACCAACACCTTTAGGACCATAGATTTTATGGCTACAAATCGTCAGCATATCAATATGATCTTCTAAGGGATGAATAGGTATATACCCATACGCCTGTACAGCATCTACATGAAAAACAATCCCTTTCTGCTGTGCCAAGGCTCCAATTTTTTTGATAGGCTGAACCGTCCCTGTTTCGTTGTTTGCATACATAACGGAAATCAAAATGGTATCCGGTCGTATAGCCTGTGCTACATCTTCTACACGTACTCTTCCAGACGCATCGACGGGAAGGATGGTTACGGTATATCCGCTGCGCTGCAACGCTTCAAATGTCCGCAGTACGGCATGATGTTCAACCGCCGTCGTAATGAGATGCCCTCCTCGGGGATAATTCGCTCGTATATACCCTAATACGGCCAAATTATCCGCTTCTGTGCCGCCACTCGTAAATACAATATCCTGCGGTTTGACATGTAAACATGCTGCTACCTGTCCCCGTGCTTTTTGAACAGCTGCCCGCGCCTGTTGTCCAAAATAATGCAGACTAGAGGGATTTCCATACTGTGTTGTCAAATAAGGCATCATGGCTGCTAGCACTCTTTCATCTAATGGCGTAGCAGCAGCATGATCCAAATAAATTCGTTCCATTTCCATTCCCCTTTTTACAAAAGCCTATTATGTATCATACCATAAACCCAACACAGTGACTAGTATTCTCTATCATAATCACTGCACAAAAAAAGAGAACCTTGCCAATGGCGTCAGTCCTCTTTTGCCAATATACTTATTTATTTTTGATAACACGACGGAGTACGGCTACAACCGGCACGATAATGATAGCGGAAACAATGGCTTCCGGAATACCGTTAGCAACACAAATGCCGATAATAATATTTACCACGTTATCTAATGGGATATTGCGTACCTGCGCAAAATCTTTTGCATAAATCAAATAAATACCGCCCATGACACCG
>CALBLM010000312.1 GCA_937895695.1 uncultured Megasphaera sp. | reverse complement strand
GACGAGCCATTATGATTTAGTTTGCAATGAAGCAGCTAAAGGTATTGCCCAAGCATCGCTCAAAACGGGTGTTCCTATTATGTTTGGCGTCATTACGACAGAAAATATTGAACAGGCTATTGAACGTGCCGGTACAAAAGCTGGCAACAAAGGCTTTGATGTCGCTACTAGTGCGATTGAAATGGTCAACCTCATTAAAGAATTATAAGCCGTAGATATGCTGATATAGGTAATGCAAAAGCCATTGCATCGTGAACTCGTCATTTGTATAGATGTGCGAATTTCATGATGTCATGGCTTTTTTTGGTGTCGTACGTATGATAGAATACAGATAGAAAATAAGAAAGGACGATCAGTGTGAATCATAATGGTGAAGGCAGTAAGGTCATGAGAAATCGGTTGCCATGGAAACGGTATTTAGATGTATGGATTGCGGGGGTATTTGCTGTGGTGACGACGTGGTGCGTTCCCTTTTCATGGACAGACTTCGTGCCAATGATTCATGGTTCGCTGTTGTGTACATTGTTTTGTTTGATGGCCGTCATTGCAGCGTTTCGGCAGGGCGGTATCTTGACGTATGGATACAGCCGCATCTTTACGCATGCTGTCAGTGTGCGCGTTCTTGGTGGCTTTTTTGTGTTTACGTGTTTTTTTATGTCCATGGGGATTACAAACGACGTGTCTTTGCTAATTTTTGTTCCCTTGGCTATTTCTGTATTACAAGATGTAGGTAAAGAGGCGTATCTTATGTACGTCGTGACCTTGCAGACCATAGCGGCTAATTTGGGAAGTATGCTGACACCGATAGGGAATCCGCAAAATCTGTTCTTGTATTCGTTATACCAAATGACATTGGGAGACTTTGTATATACAATGGGTCCGGCTACAATCTGCAGTGCTATTTTGTTGGCATGCGGGGTGTGGATACTGCCGTCTGATAGGGTTCACGTTCCGTCAGTAACACCGCCGACGATGACATATAAAGAGAAGGTGTTGTTTGGCAGTTTCTTTCTTGCATGTATTGCCAGTGTGTTGCGGCTTTTTTCTCCTTGGTGGGTATGTATATGCTTGCTGCCTGTACTGTTATTGCGATATCGCAGAGTGTTATGGGCTGTCGATTACAAACTCCTGATTCTATTTATATTTCTATTTATCGGCGTAGGAAATTTAGGAAAATTGCCGGTGATGCAGACAGCACCAACGTATCTGATACAAGGACATGAATTCTGGGCGGCAGTGGTACTCAGCCAAATCTTGAGCAATGTACCGGCAACGGTAATGCTGTCTTCGTATTGTACAGATAGTACGGCGTTGCTGTTAGGCGTAAACATCGGCGGCTTAGGAACGATGATAGCCTCGATGGCCAGTATTATTTCGTTTAAAGCTTATGCCAATACGTCCCATAGTCATCCCTTGAAATATGTAGCTGTTTTTACAGGCATGAACGTCGCATTTCTCCTTATATTGATTGGCGTAGTGCAACTTGTGAGATAGTGTTTTTAGCCGTCCTTGTTGTCATACAGAATATAGGATAAACGTTATGATTTTGTCAGCATATTGTAACACAACTGTAATATACAAGGCGTATACTAAAACCATTCTTAGAAACAAAGGAGTGGATGAGCAATGAAATGGATACTCGAAATAC
>CALBLM010000311.1 GCA_937895695.1 uncultured Megasphaera sp. | reverse complement strand
TTCAATTGTTTCGACGCGGTTATATCCAAAGAAAACCTGTCCGCCCCGGCGTTTTTCACGCATGACGGCATCACGAACAATACGCTCATCATATTCCGTCACATACGTCTGTACCGGGAAGCGATCCGTTGGTGGTGTTTCAATAACACACATTTCCCGTAAATTGACAAGTGACATATGGAGAGTACGCGGAATTGGCGTAGCACTTAAGGTTAATACATCGATATGTGCTGCCCAAGCTTTCCATTTTTCTTTTTGCGCAACTCCAAACCGTTGTTCTTCATCGACAACTAATAATCCTAAGTCCTGAAACTTGACTTGTTTATTCAACAGGCTATGTGTCCCGATTAACACATCAATATCGCCATCTAAAGTACGAGCCAAAATTTCTTTCTTTTCTTTATACGAACGGAAGCGGTTCAATACATCACACGACACGCCAAAAGGTGCCAACCGTTCTGTAAAGGTTTGAAAATGCTGTTGTGCTAATACTGTCGTTGGTACCAAAACAGCGACTTGTTTGCCCCCCATGACAGCTTTAAAAATAGCGCGCATCGCGACTTCAGTCTTACCAAATCCTACGTCACCGCAAACCAAACAATCCATAGGAAATGGTTTTTCCATGCTCTTTTTAATCGCAGCGACGGCTTTTAACTGATCTTCCGTTTCTTCATACGGAAAGGCATCTTCAAATTCTTTCTGCTGCGGTGAATCCGGTGGAAAGGCATACCCTGTTACAATTTCCCGTTTTGCATAAATAGCTACCAATTTTTCTGCTAAATCCGTAATCGACTTCTGTGCTTTTTTACGCGCTTTCTGCCAGTCATTACCACCCATTTTATGCAGTTTTGGCGTGTTTCCTTCATTGCCGATATATCGCTGCAGCAAATTCAGCTGGTCTGTTGGTACATATAGAATATCCTTATCGGCATAATGAATTTCCAAATAATCTTTATGTACGCCACCTATCTCTATCGTTTTAATGCCATCATAGCGACCAATCCCATGGGATTCATGAACGACATAATCGCCCGGTTTTAAGTCTGTAAATACATTAATTTCCTGCCCTTTGGCTGCATGATGACGCAAACGATGTTTTTGCATGCCATAAATATCTCGTTCGGAAATAATGACAACTTTCGCATAAGG
>CALBLM010000310.1 GCA_937895695.1 uncultured Megasphaera sp. | reverse complement strand
GGACAGAGTGTTCGTGACGATAAAACCGTTGATTTAACCGTCGAATATCCGGCTTCAGAAACAACAGATTCGTCAAGCACGGGTACAACAACTGACAGCAATAATGCCAACAACCAGGAATCTGCCGGTACGCCGCATTATGGAACCGTCAATATTAGCGTTCCTAGCGGTGCATCTAGCCAACATGTACAAATCGTAGTTCATGATGAAAATGGCTCCCGTGTTGTATATGACCAAAATCAGTCCGGCGGTGCTAATATTACGAAAAATGTCAGTGGTACTGGGAAAACACGGGTTAAAGTGTATATCAATAATTCCTTAGTTCAAGATCAATACATTTAACACAATAGGAGACATATGACAATCGGTCGAGTTATAAAAAATTACAATGGATATTACTATGTAGATACAGGAACGGGTGATCTTGTGGAATGTCGGCGGCGAGGAAAAATCAAAACAAAAATCCTCGTCGGCGATGAACTCGAAATTACGGAGTTAGGGAATGACAAAGGGGTTATCGAAAAACTATTGCCTCGCCATACTTACCTTCGCCGACCGGCAATTGCCAATATTGATCAAATGTTTATCATTATGGCTGCCCAATCTCCCGATCCCAATCAGTTTTTGATTGATAAAATCTTGATGACCTGCGAATATGGTGGTATTCATCCCAAACTTTGTTTTAATAAGTGTGATTTGGATACATCAGCAGCACAGCAGTATCGCGATTTATATACGAAATGCGGGTATGATGTATACCTCATCTCAGCCAAAGAGGGAAAAGGACTGGATTCAATCAAAGCATTGCTTCCTCACAAGATGACTGCCTTTGCTGGACCTTCCGGTGTAGGAAAGTCCAGCTTGTTATCTAAAATTTTGAATCGAGACGATTTATCTATTGGTGCAGTAAGCGAAAAAATTAAGCGCGGGCGACATACGACGCGTCATTCTGAAATTATGAAAATTGACGAGGATACGTATGTCGTCGATACACCAGGATTTAGTTCTCTTGATTTCGAGCATTTGGATGCCAAAGAAATCTTTTCCTTGTTTCCGGATATGGTTCCTTATGGCGGTCATTGCCGCTTTTCTTCTTGTCTTCACCGTTCGGAACCGGACTGCCCTGTTAAGGAAGCCGTAGAAAACGGAGCTATTCAAAAAGAACGCTATGAAACGTATTGCAAAATTTTAGCATCCATTGCAGAAAGGAAACGATAGTTATGTCTATTATGGTTTGTCCTTCTATTTTATCCGCTGATTTTTCTCGGTTAGCAGAAGAAATTCAAGATGTAGAAGCAAAAGGAGCTGATTGCATTCATCTCGATTTGATGGATGGTCATTTTGTGCCGAATCTTACGTTTGGTGTACCCGTTGTCGCAGCACTGCGTTCTTGTACGAACCTTCCGTTTGATGCGCATTTAATGGTGGAACATCCGGAAACATATATCGATGGGTTGTCGAAAGCCGGCGTACAATATGTCACAGTACATCAAGAAGCTTGCATTCACTTAGACCGTGTATTACAGCAAATTCGTGAAGCCGGTATGAAATGCGGCGTTGCCTTAAATCCGGCTACACCGGTTAGTACATTGGAGTGCGTAGCCTCTCAATTGGATATGATCCTGATTATGAGCGTGAATCCGGGATTTGGTGGACAAAAATTCATTCCCTATGCACTTACTAAAATTAGACAAGCCAATGAATTATTAGCTGCTGCAGGCAATACCAATGCAGTGATTGAAGTTGATGGCGGCGTGAATACCAAAACGGTACAATCCGTCAAAGATGCCGGAGCTACCTTCTTAGTTGCCGGCAGTGCTGTTTTTGGAGCTGCTGATAGAAAAGAAGCGATTGCTTCATTACATTAAAGGAGACCGTGATTCCATAGAAATACCGAAGCATAGTATGTTTCGGTATTTTTATATACATTTTTTATTATAATCTATCTTGCCAAGATAGAAAAAATTGCCTATACTAGATAAGTTATTACTTATTTTATCACTCTATACGTAAAGGAAGATTTCTGATGAATGCATTTATTAGTCCTGACAACACATGGCTTTTAGCCTCCATTATGTTGCTCGCTGTGTCTGTATCTATTTATTTAGAACATACGTATATGTGGGCTTCTAAAATATCCGGTGCTGTTATTGCCATCCTATTAGCAGTTGTCTTGGTAAATTGCCGTATTATTCCGACACATGCTCCTATTTTTGATGACGTCGTTTGGGGATATGCTGTTCCCATTGCCATTCCATTGTTGTTGTTGCAAGCCAATTTAAGCAAGATTTGGCGAGAAACGGGGCGACTTTTTTTCATCTTTCTCAT
>CALBLM010000309.1 GCA_937895695.1 uncultured Megasphaera sp. | reverse complement strand
ATCCAACAAGGACATGCCTTTTTGTAAATGAAGTTTTTCTAGGATATAGTGAACTTTATTATGCTGTGCTTCTTCCAGCGTATCTGTATCGTTTTTAAAGTATGCACAGGAATAACTCATCGTCGGGTCGAGCCACAAGGAATAGAAGTCATTGCCCAAGTCATAATGGGATGAAACTTGTTCTTTCTGGGCTTTTTTGGATTCCGAAGGAAACAGCAACCGTTTTAACGCAGAGCGGTCTGTTGAGAAGTTATTTTGCTGAGATAAAAAGCACTGTAATGCTGTAAATAAATCGCCTTCAATGGTAATATCTTTACGCATGTAGGCTTCGCCTAATGCCAAGGACGTAGAACGCATCAATTCCTTTTTGGGAATATCTTTATGCACTGTAATGGTAAAAGCCGGCGTCCCTTCCCCAATCGTATAAGTTTTATCATGCAATACAACAGTAAAACAATACTTGTCAAACTGGCTTAAATAATGCACGAAAAAGGTATCTAAAATATGCATTCTTTTTTCTCTCCTTTCATGATATATTTAGTTTACTCTTACCACAAAAAACTGCAAGAGAAATCTGAATACTTTGGCTTCCTTTTTTAGAAAGGCAAGCATGATTATTTATTATTTTTAGCTGCTTCTTCTTTTTCCAAACGCTGCCATTCGCTCTTGGCTGTCGGAGCCCATTGTTTTGCATATTCAACGCATTTACCGCAAAGGTGTTCTACCGATTCCGGTGACTGCATATCTGTCGAATGCGCACCGCTCTTATGAACCATTTCTACCAAGTACTGCGGGTTTTCCAACATCGGGCAAGGCTGGAGCTGGTTTTTATTGAACGGCTGCTGACGACCATATTCTTTGAACAACGGCTGCTGCAAGCATTCGAGCAAGCTCTTTTCTTTGATGTTGGCACTGGAGTAATGAATGAATACGCACGGTTCAACATCGCCATTCGGATTGATATGACAGTAGTTACGGCCACCGGCTACGCAACCGCCAACGAACTGACCATCGTTCTGGAAGTCCATGGCAAAAATAGGTTTGCCGCCTTCTTCGGAACGAATTTCACGAACACGGCGAATCATGTATTCACGCTGTTCTTTTGTCGGCAGTAAATCAACAGATGCATCGTTGCCGACTGGCATGTAATGGAAGTACCAGGTGTACCATGCGCCTTTGCTGATAATCATATCCAAGAATTTATCGGATGTAACGGTGTCAATGTTTTTGCTGGTGTAGCAAATAGATGTACCAAATACCAAGCCATGTTCACGCAATAAATCCATGGCATGCATAACTTTCTGGAAGTCCCCTTTGCCGCGGCGGCTATCGTTGACTTCTTCAAAGCCTTCCAAGCTGAGGGACAGGCTCAAGTTGCCGACACGCTGCATGTCTTTACAGAACTGTTCATCAACGAGTGTACCATTTGTAAAAGCATGGAATTCGCAATCTTTATGTTCTTCGCAAAGACGGAGAATGTCGGCTTTACGAACCAACGGTTCACCACCGGTCAGTAAATAAAAATGAACGCCCAATGCTTTACCTTCTGTGACAATCTTGTTCATGATGTCATAGCTCAAATTCATGGTATGACCATATTCAGCGGCCCAACAGCCAATGCAGTGTAAGTTGCAAGCACTCGTCGGGTCAAACAAAATAGCCCAAGGAATGTTGCAGCCATATTTCTTTTTCGCTGCATCACGCGTATTCAAGCCAAAGAATCCGGCTTCAAAACCCAAATCCATGACGGCCCGTTTTACGACGTTGCGGTCCAATTCATTCAACGCTCTGTTCAAAAATTGCAACCATTTGCCATTGGATGTAATCAATCGGCGGGCATCTTCAAAGGACTGTTTTTCAAACAAGTTGCCGAAATATTTTTCCATAACATCGGTCAACCGCAACAACGTTTTTTGTCTTTCTGCTAAATCTTTTTCATCTAAAATATGATCAACCAGCAGTTCTACAGTTTTCATTTCTGCTTCGTGTAATACATTTTTTATCATACCCTATGCACTCTCCTTTATGAAGTACATACATAGTAACTCCATATCGTCGTGGCATAAAGCTATTTAACCACTATCCGCTCATTTTTAGTCATAAGAAGCCATATATCGGTATAAAAAGCCATATATTCTATTTATCTATCGAATTACATCTTTATATATTCCTTAAGGGTATTAATATAAACTCTCCCCACAGGGATTTCCGTCGCATTCGTGCCCTTAAGGACTAATAAATAGCCTCGTTTAAACCACAGCTTGATTTGCTGTATCTCTGCGGCATTGACAATATAATTGCGATGGCAGCGAAAAAATGTATCCCGAGGCAGTTGTTTCATAATACTGCGAAGACTCATGGATA
Source organism: uncultured Megasphaera sp. (assembly GCA_937895695.1). Taxonomy (GTDB): domain Bacteria; phylum Bacillota; class Negativicutes; order Veillonellales; family Megasphaeraceae; genus Megasphaera. The sequence continues at coordinate 7,684 of CALBLM010000309.1, read as the reverse complement.
CTTCATGTTGATCACCGTTTTTCATCATCATATGGATATAGCGATGTTCCCCATAAATATATTGAATATTTAAACAATCGATGACTTCCATCGTATCCCCTTTATCTACAGCCAGTCTTCGCGTCGGATTGAACGATACTTCATGCATAGGTATGTCATCCATGGCTTCTTTTGCCTGAATCATCCATTGGCACCGATTGAGAGCGCGTTGTATTTTTTTCTCGTCCAATGGTTTTAACACATAATCTACGGCAAATACATCAAATGCTTCGACGGCATATTCTTTCGTTGCTGACGTAAAAATAATCAGGGGGCGATACGTCTCTACTTGTTCCAGCGCACTGGCAATTTCTATGCCTGAAATTTTCGGCAATTCGCTATTTAAAAAAATAATATCCGGTTTATACATCATAATATTGGCCAACGCCGTTTCACCATCTGTGCAAATCATACCGATTTCTATGGGCGCATGCAACTTATCCAAAATATGCCTTAACTCTGTTTCTGCGCCTGCTTCGTGATCGGCAATCATCCCTATCCATTTCATCTTGCATCCCACCTTTTATACAGATTGTACGATTCCCGTATCCATCTGGATGTAATACGTCTTACATCCTGCTGTAACGGCCAGTGTACCTACAGGCAATGTATTGTCTTCATGCCATGCCATGGCAAAGGCATATCGGAGATGTGCTCTCTTTACGGTTACATTATGGTATCCTCGGGCGCGTGACGTATCTTTGCGATGATAAAAAATCTGTACTGCCTCCATCTGCAGCGTATCCAAGACGGCAAATAACTGCCGTTGATACCGTCTGGTATCTACGAGTTCCCCCATAGCCGGCGTATAGGCTCCTGCCAATACTTGAGACGCATCATCGAGTTCTCGCGTTGCCTGCAGCCCCGTCCGTATAACCTGTATGCCTGCTTCGAGAAAGGCCTGTTTCATATACGCACTGCGCCGGACACCTTCACAAATAGATAAAGGCGTATACGTACCCTGCCGATACATATCGGCCAGTTCAGTATTGTCAATAACAGCAACGGGATAAATTCTCGCAATATCCGGTTTGAGCCGGCAAATCATGCGTGTCGTCTCTTGCAGACTGGCTGTATCTTCTCCCGGTAATCCCGGCATGAGCTGATGGCCTACGATAAAGTGTCTAGCTCGAAGCAATGTCGTCGCCTCGATGACATCCGTTGCCGTATGGCCGCGTTTTGCACGCTGTAACACCGTATCATCCATAGACTGCACGCCCAGTTCGACGATGGTCATACCATACGCTGCCAGCCTATCCAATATGGCCGGTGTAATACAGTCCGGGCGGGTAGAACAGCGAATGGCCCCTATCTCACCGCGTTGTAGTGCTTCATGCGCCGGCTTCAGCAACCTTTCCTGCAGGGCGACGGGAATCGCCGTAAAACTGCCGCCATAAAATGCCACTTCCCAATGGCGCGGCTTCGTAACGGACGAAAGATACTGCTGAATTTCATCGGCAACATCTTCGCCTGTCGGTATCCCGTGGTGTCCCGTTATCTTCCATTGATTGCAAAATACACACCGATAGGGACAGCCACTATGAGGAATAAAAATAGGAATAATTGAAGTTTTCATCATATCACCTAAAAAAAAGACGATGTGGCTCTGCCACATCGTCTTTATAATGCATGTAATCGGAGTAATGCTTCGTGAGCAGCATGTTGTTCTGCATCTTTTTTGGTTTTGCCTGCGCCTTCACCCAGCGTGTTCCCATTTACAATGACTTCCATATAGAATGTCTTATTATGGTCCGGCCCTTCTTCGCGGCACAACACATATTCAATCTTCTGCTCGCCATCGCGCTGTACAAATTCTTGAAACAGTGTTTTATAATCTTTTCCGTACTCGCCTGTCGCTACTAAGGACAAATAATCCTTGAGCTGATGAAGAATAAATTTACGCGCTTCTTCATAGGACGAATCAATATATATCGCTCCTACGACGGCTTCAAAGGCATCAGCCAAAATGCTGGCTCGTGTTCGTCCACCCGAAGCCAATTCGCCTTTCCCCAAGAGGATATAGTCGCCCATATGAAATTTAGCGCATACCGAAGCCAACGGCGTTTCACTTACGACGCTGGCCCGGGCTTTTGATAGTTCTCCTTCAGGCATATGCGGATACTGTAAGAAAAGATATTCTCCTACAACCAAATCCAGAATAGCATCACCCAAAAATTCAAGGCGTTCATTATAATATCCATGTTTTGCCTTATTTTCATTGGCATACGATGAATGTGTCAATGCCTGATCTAAAATAAGCAAATTATGAAAGGATGAAAGCCCTAATACATCAATGAATTTTTCTAACTGTTCTTTTCTGTCCGTCTTCATTCACACAGTCTTCTCTAGTTCTTGATTATTCAGCATACTTTTTGAAAAGCAGTGTTGCATTGTGTCCGCCAAATCCAAAGGAGTTGGAAATCGCTACGTTGACATCGGCATCTACAGCTTTTCCCGGTACGTAATTCAACCCTAATTCTTTCAGTTCGTCTTCCGGTTCTTCCAAATTAATCGTCGGATGAACTTTGCCCGATTCAATCGTCATGGCACACGCAATGGCTTCGACAGCACCTGCTGCACCAAGAAGATGACCGGTCATGGATTTGGTTGAGCTAATGAGCACATCTTTGGCATGATCGCCAAATACACGGGCTACGGCTTTGGATTCATTCAAATCGTTCAAATGGGTAGACGTGCCGTGAGCATTGACATAATCTACATCATCCGGTGTAAGACCTGCATCGGCAATCGCCAGTTGCATGCATTTTGCCTGTTGGATTCCTTCCGGAGCCGGTGCCGTAATATGGTATGCATCGGCATTGCTTCCATAGCCGCCGACTTCACAATAAATGTGGGCACCCCGTTTTTTGGCATGTTCTAATTCTTCCAATATGACAATGCCTGCGCCTTCGCCCATGACAAACCCATTACGGTCTTTATCAAACGGACGAGATGCGTGTGCCGGATCGTCATTATTCGTGCTAAGTGCCTTCATGGCAGCAAAACCGGCAACGGCACCGGGAGATACAGCTGCTTCCGTACCACCGGCAACGACTGCGTCTAATTCACCGCGCTGAATCATGCGATATGCATCACCAATTGAGTTAGTGCCTGTCGCACATGCCGTAACGACACTGGCACAATGGCCTTTCAAACCAAAGAAAATGGATACTTGGCCAGAAGCCATATTGGCTATCATCTTCGGTACGACAAAGGGATTGACACGGGACGGGCCTTTGCTAAACAATCCCTTATACAAGTTATGAAGCGTTTCGATACCGCCAATGCCTGTGCCGACAATCGTACCAATGCGATCGCGGTCTTCATCATCCAAATTCATGTTGGAATCATCTAACGCCAATTTAGCTGCCGCTACAGCATACTGCGTAGACGGATCCATGTGGCGAGCTTCTTTTTTATCAATACCATAATCAGATGGATTGAAATCCTTTACTTCGCCGGCAATGCGAGCTGCATATTCAGTCGCATCAAAGTGGGTGATAGGGCCGATTCCGTTCTTACCGCTGAGCAAGGCATTCCAAAAAGTTTCTTTGCCAATGCCTACAGGAGAAATGACACCTACGCCTGTAATCACTACACGTTTTTCCAAAGTTTTCACCTCATTATCAAAAATCATCCGTGAATGAATTACTCTGGGATTTCATCCATTTCACGTTTAAGATATGCAAATATGTCTTTTACCGGCAGAATATCATGAATTTCCTGCATTCGCCTGCCGGAGAACACTAAGCCTGTTTCTACATCGCCTTGCTGTGCCCGCGTTAAGGCGCGGATAATGCAGTATTTGTGGCTGCATTTTTTCAAACAGTGGTCACAATGTTCCGGCGCCGGTGCTTTTCCTAATAAGATGCGTTCTGAAAAAGGCGTGCGGATTGCTTGTCCCGGCAATCCAACCGGGCTGTGAACCAAAATAAAGTCTTCCGGGCTATTCGCTCTCAAATAGACTTTTTTTAATTCGTCGGCACCGTTTGATTCAACACTCGCGGCAAATCGACTGCCCATTTGTACACCATTGGCACCAAGACGGAACATTTCGGCAATATCTTCGCCGTGAAGTATTCCTCCTGCACCAATAACGGGAACAGAGACAGCCTTTCGTACTTCCGGTACAATAACCCGGCTTGAACGATTCGTTCCCAGATGCCCGCCTGCTTCTGCCCCTTCAACAATGATGGCAGCAGCACCCAGGGTTTGGGATATTTTAGCTAGTTTAGCAGAAGATACAATCGGCACAATAGGGGTACCGCTTTCCTTTCCCCAGGCAAACATATCCCGAGAAAATCCCGCTCCTGCTACCACTAGATCGATTCCTTCTTCAATTGCAGTAGTTACAATCCCTTTAAATTCGCGGGCTGCAACCATTACATTTATACCTATTATTCCGGTCGGCGCCAATTTTCTGGCCAAACGGATTTCATATCTTAGTTCTTCAAAGGGCATGCCAGAGGCCGCAATAAGGCCAATACCGCCTTCATTGGCTACTGCTGCGGCCAACCGGGCTGTGGACAATCTAATGGCCATGCCGCCCTGGACGATTGGCACCTTTGCTACGAGCTTACCTATTTTTAATTCTGGCAGCTTCACTCTGTTTTCCTCCATTCAAAGACACCTTCAGGGGAGGCCGCACGGCTTCCCCTTCCGGCTCTTATTGCAAACTTACGCTTTTTTTTCCTTTTCGATGTAATCAACTGTATCTTTAACAGTTTTGATTTTTTCAGCAACATCGTCAGGGATTTCGATATTAAATTCTTCTTCGAAAGCCATGATCAGTTCAACAATGTCCAAGGAATCAGCACCTAAATCATCAATGTAAGCGGCGTCCATTTTGACTTCTTTTTCGTCAACACCCAACTGTTCAACAACAATGCTCTTTACTTTTTCAAATGTAGCGTTTTCGCTCATATTCCATTCACCCCCTTTCATTGGAGTATACGTGCGTATTACATCACAACGCCGCCATCTACATTCAGAACCTGTCCCGTAATATAGCTGGAACAATCCGAAACGAGGAATAAAACGGCATTAGCGACTTCCTGCGGCTGTGCAATACGGCCCATCGGAATGGCTTTAATCATTTCTTCTTTGACCGTATCACTCAGTACAGCCGTCATATCTGTATCAATATATCCCGGTGCAACGGCATTAGCACGAATGCCGCGGGAAGCCAATTCTTTGGCGACGGACTTGGTAAATCCAATAATACCGGATTTGGCAGCGGCATAGTTGGCTTGTCCCGCATTGCCCGTAAGGCCAACGACGGAAGTCAAATTGACGATCGCACCGCTGCGTTGTTTCATCATGAGTTTCGTAACGGCTTTGGTGCAGAAAAATGTACCTGTCAAATTCGTATCCAATACAGCCTGCCAATCTGCCGTTTTCATGCGCATCAGCAATCCGTCACGCGTAATACCGGCATTATTGACCAAAATATCAACACTACCAAACTGTTCTTTTACTTGTTTAACCATAGCTGTGACAGCCTCTTCATTGGCTACATCACATTGAATAGCTATAGACTGACCGCCTTGTGCTGCAATGGCTTTCTGCGTTTCTTCGGCAGCTGCTGTATTGCCTGCATAAATGACAGCAACGTTGGCACCTTCTTCAGCAAGGCGAAGGGCAATAGCGCGGCCGATTCCACGGGAACCGCCGGTAACAATAGCCGTCTTACCTGTTAAATGCATTTTATCGAACCCCCTGGAAAAATTCAAGTGTTTTCTGTAAAGATGGAATATCTTCTACGTTTTCGCTGTGAATAGCCCGATCAATTTTACGGTTAAATCCGCAAAGCGTCTTGCCAGGGCCTACTTCGACAAACGTTTCAGCGCCGAACTGCTGCATCGTCTTGGTGCAGTCAATCCAAAGAACCGGGCTGGCTGCTTGTTTTACGAGCGAAGCTTTAATGTCCGCTGCTGCCGTTTCAATCTGACCATTTACATTGGCAACAACCGGAATCCTAGCATCAGAAATCGTAATCGAATCCAGGACTTCTGCCAACCGTTTGGCAGCCGGTTCCATCAACGTGCTGTGGAACGGTGCGCTGACATGGAGAATGACAGCCCGTCTAGCTCCTGCTGCTTTCATTTCGGCTGCTGCCGTTTCTACGGCTTTCGTACTGCCGGCAATGACAATCTGTCCCGGGCAGTTAAAGTTAACAGCCTGTACGACGCCGCCTTGTGCAGAAACAGATGCACAAATTTCTTTAATCGTTTCTTCTGCCAGTCCCAAAATAGCAGCCATACTGCCTTCACCAAGAGGTACGGCTTCCTGCATAAACTGACCGCGAAGACGTACTGTCCGTACAGCATCAGCAAAAGACAAGGCACCGGCGGCTACTAATGCTGAATATTCACCCAAGCTGTGACCGGCTGCAATATCCGGTGTTAGCCCTTCCTGTGCGAGTACCCGGCAGCATGCCGTGCTAGCTGTCAAAATAGCCGGCTGCGTATTGTAGGTCTTCATCAATTCTTCATCAGGGCCTTCAAAGCAAAGGTTGGTTAAGGAAAATCCCAAGGCATCATCTGCTTCTTCAAATACTTCCCGAACTACTGCATAGGCTTCGTATAAATCTTTGACCATGCCCACTTTCTGTGCTCCCTGGCCGGGGAATACAAATGCTTTTTTCATCGTATCGTCACCTCATCTTTTGATCTATTAATACCATTTCATCACTAATCCGGCCCATGTAAGACCTGCACCAAAACCAGCCAGTACGACAACATCACCGCGTTTCATACGGCCTGCACGATTGGCTTCGTCCATAGCAATCGGAATAGACGCGCCGGACGTATTGGCATATTTATCAATATTGACAAATACCTTGTCCATCGGAAGATGGAGCCGTTTTGCTGCAGACTGAATAATGCGGATATTCGCTTGATGGGGAATGAGCAAATCAATATCTTCATGATGAAGACCGGCCCGTTCCAACGCATTTACCGCCGTCTGACCCATGACTTTGACAGCAAATTTATATACTTCTTTGCCGTCCATTTTGATATATGTCAAATGTTTTTTTCTTGCTTCATCTGTCGGAAGAATAGCGACGCCGCTAGAGGGAATATTCAAAAATTTACCGCCATTGCCGTCTGCACCCATATCGGCACCCAAAATGCCATAGCCGTCCGGGACAACGCCCAATACGGCTGCGCCTGCGCCATCACCAAAGAGGACGCACGTATTGCGATCGGTGAAATCCATAAAACGACTTAAGATTTCTGCCCCAATGACCAGAACTTTTTTGCACATGCCGCTTTGGATATACTGAGCGGCTGTAATCGTCCCATAGGCAAATCCGGAGCAGGCTGCGTATAAATCAAAGACAGCCGCGTTTTTAGCACCCAGATTTTTTTGTACAATACAGGCTGTCGACGGAATCGTCATATCCGGCGTCAGTGTGCAGACAATAATCATGTCCAATTCTTCCGGTGTTGTATGTGCCATTTCCAGTGCCTGCAAGGCTGCTTTCGTACACATATCCGATGTATTGATACCGTCTGGAGCAAAATGACGCTGCTTGATGCCCGTACGGGTTTGAATCCATTCATCCGATGTATCTACCATTTTTTCTAAATCTGCATTCGTAACCGTCTTTTCCGGTACATAATGGCCTGTTCCCAAGACG
>CALBLM010000308.1 GCA_937895695.1 uncultured Megasphaera sp. | reverse complement strand
GCCACACTTCCATGGCCTGCAACGAATGGCATATCCCTTCTTTATCTAAGTGTTTCGTTTCTGCCATATGCTTGCCCAGTTGTGTCGTTACTAATTCTTTCGGTGAAAACAACCATTGGCCATTGGGCTGTTTGGTTCCCTTCATTAGACGCAGTGAATTAGAACCGATGTCGACAACTGCATAGGTTGTATGTTTCATTGCTTTCTCCTTATATATATGCAAAATGAAGCATATAAAAAACACAAAAAGAGCATTCCACCAGGAATACTCTTTACTTTGCCCTGTGATTGCTCCGTCACGAATTAATCGGCATGACGTGCACCGCGGCCGCCGCGTTTTGATTCCGTATTTCGTTTCAAATCCATAAGTCGTTCGTCGCTTTCCTTTAAGAACTTACTGAGCCGATCTTCAAAGGATAAGGATGAAGAAGAACGACGATTGGAATCAAAGCCGTTGTGCTGCCGGAATTCACGTTTCGGACGAAATTCCGTTTTCGGACGAAATTCCTTTTTTTCCGGTGCTGGCTGGGTCTGCTTAATAGATAAGCCGATTTTTCCCTTATCGTCTACAGACAATACTTTGACGTTAACCTTGTCTTGAACTTTCAAAAAATCATGTACATCTTTTACATACTCATTAGCGACTTCAGAAATGTGGACCAATCCCACTTTCTTATCCGGAAGTTCTACAAATGCGCCAAATTTTGTAATCCCTGTAACGGTACCTTCCAACACACTTCCTACTTCGATTGTCATGCTGCTTTATATTCCTCCTTGTATGCTTCTGTTCTATAGAAGCGTATGAAATTATTATACCCATAAAATATAAAAAATTCAATTCTTTTTCCTTACTTTCTATAAGGAACTTCGCCCGGTTTAACCAATCCAAACTGCTCTCTGGCCTGCCTAGCTAATTCTTCTTTATCATTTAAACTATCTTTACGTTGGTGCAGCCGTTCATTTTCATCACGCAGGCTCTTTTCCTGCTGCAGTACATACTGCATATCTTGATGAAGCTGATATAATTGAAATCCTCTGTATCCAAATACCACGGTGGCCAGTATAAAAATTAATATAATAATAAAATTATACGTAGAAAGAGAGGTATTATTATTCGTCTGTTTATGGTGACGCTGGTGTTTTCGTTCAGGACTCATCATTCGTTTTTCTGTCATACCAGTTCTCCTTTACACGCGTTCATTCTCAATAGATAGTATCAGTATACCTTGATTTACTATGAAGTAAAAGACTTTTTCTTGTTTCCTGCCAAATCTATCTTTAAAAATCTACAATACTTCTATATAATAGTACTAATACAAAAGTAATACAATTTTTCGTATTAAAAATTTGGCCTGTATGATTCATTTCATCTGGTAAAAGAGGGGTTAATTATGTCATATACCAAAATTTCAACAGAACTGCTTACCAAACTACGCGCCATTGTCGGCGATAAAAACGTATTGACCGATGCGGATCTCATGCAGCCTTATTCGCATGATGAAGTAACCGATCCGGCGTATCATCATATGCCGGAAGCTGTCGTTTTTGTCGAATCGGCAGCCCAAACAGCTGCTATTGTCAAACTGGCAAATACTTATCACTTCCCCATTGTTCCCCGCGGTGCCGGCACCGGACTAGCTTGCGGTGCTGTTCCTACATACGGCGGCATCGTATTATCTACAGAAAAAATGAACCATATCTTAGAAATCAATGAAACAGCCATGTATGCTGTTGTCGAACCGGGCGTGCGCACGTCGGATCTGCAAAAAGCGGCCGAAGCCAAAGGGCTGTTTTATGCCGGCGATCCCTGCAGCGGCGATTCTTGCTTTATTGGCGGCAATATTGCTACCAACGCCGGCGGCAACCGCGCTGTCAAATACGGTACGACGCGTCATCAAGTATATTCCGTAGAAGTCGTCAATCCGACAGGACACATCGTTACCCTTGGCGCGCGGCTGCAAAAACAATCGACAGGCTACTGCTTGGACCAACTGATTATTGGCTCAGAAGGCACGTTAGGCATTATTACAAAAGCGACAGTCAAACTCCTGCCCAAGCCGAAGTATACGCTGGATTTGCTGGCCATTTATGACGATCCCGATCATGCTATCGGCACAGTCAATACCATTATTAAGAGCGGTATCATTCCGACATGCGTCGAATACATGGACAACATTACTATCAAATCGGTCGAACAGTATTTAGGAGAAAAACTCCAGGGCAGTGATACGGGCTGTTATTTGATTGTCGAAGTCGAAGGCGTCAGTGAAGATGATTTGGATGATAAAGCCGTTTCACTCGACGAACTCTGTACAACAAGCGGTGCTTCGTCTGTACTCGTTGCGGATCATGCCAAAATTTGGCAGGCTCGCAAAGCCTTTGCCGAAGCCGTTCGTGCCGAAAGTTTGATTGTCAGCAAAGAAGATGTCGTCGTTCCGGTCGATCAAGAACCGCTTCTTCTCGATGAAATTCTCCGTCTAGCCAAAAAATACAAGCTCGTCACCCGCATCGCCAGTCATGCCGGCGATGGCAACATCCATTTGAATATTCTCAAACAAGATGACGAAACGTATGAAGACTGGTCGCAGCGCGTCAACGCCAATCAACAGGAATTGTACACCTTTATTTACGCCCATGGCGGTCGCCTTTCCGGCGAACACGGCATTGGCTTCAAACGCAAACATCTGATGGAAGAATTTACGAATCCCGATGAACTAGCCATGATGAAAGCCATCAAAAAAGCCTTGGATCCCAACGACATTCTCAATCCTGGCAAAATTTTTGATATCAATTAAATTTATATCTGCACCCTATGGGAACATCTTGCAATCTTTTCTCATACCGTGTATAATAAAATGCGTAAAAAGCATATCTTCAGGGCAGGGTGTAATTCCCGATCGGCGGTATAGTCCGCGAACGCTACGGCGTAGGAGCAATACAGCTCAGGATTTGGTGTAATTCCAAAACCGACAGTATAGTCTGGATGAAAGAAGATAGGATACGCTGCATTGTGCAGCTTATTTAGTATGACTCATAAGCCCTGACATCTTTGTGATGATCAGGGCTTTATATATTTCAGGAGGTTTTACGAGTGGAACAGGAAAAGAGAAAATTTAACACCATTGAAGAAGCTATCGAAGCGTTACAGGCTGGACAGCTCATTATCGTGACGGATGATCCGGATCGAGAAAACGAAGGCGATTTTATTTGCGCTGCCCAATACTGTACAACAGAAAATATGAATTTCATGGCTACCCATGGCAAAGGTCTGATTTGCATGCCTATGAGCATCGAATATGCTCATAAACTGGGACTGCCCCCCATGGTCAGCGAAAATACGGATAATCACGAAACGGCCTTTACCGTTTCTATTGACCATGTCGATACGACGACAGGGATTTCAGCTGTAGAACGCGCGCTCACGGCCCGTAAATGCACGGATGAATCGGCCAAACCGGAAGATTTCCGCCGCCCTGGCCATAATTTCCCGCTCATTGCCAAACGAGGCGGTGTATTGACCCGCAATGGTCATACAGAAGCTACGGTAGATCTCATGCGTTTAGCCGGACTCAAACAAGTCGGTCTGTGCTGCGAAATCATGGCTGATGACGGTACGATGATGCGTACGCCGCAGCTTTGGGAAATTGCTGATAAATACAATTTGAAATTTATCACCATCCATGATTTGCAAAATTACTGCCGCCGTCATGACAAACACGTCATTCGCGAAGCTGTTGCCAATATGCCGACGAAATTCGGCGATTTTAAAATCTACGGCTATATCAATGATTTGACCGGCGAACATCACGTCGCTCTCGTCAAAGGCGATATTGGCGATGGCAAAAACCTTCTCTGCCGCGTTCACTCCGAATGCTTAACAGGCGATGTATTTGGATCTCGCCGTTGTGACTGCGGGGAACAGCTGGCTGCCGCTTTGACGCAGATCAACCAAGAAGGCCGCGGTATTCTGTTGTATATGCGCCAAGAAGGACGCGGCATCGGCTTAATCAATAAATTAAAAGCCTATGTCTTACAGGAACAAGGTTATGATACTGTCGAAGCCAATGAAAAACTCGGCTTTGCTCCGGATTTACGTGAATACTGGGTAGGCGCACAAATCCTGCAAGATATTGGTGCCAAAGAAATCCGCCTGCTTACCAATAATCCGGAAAAAATATACGGACTGGAAGGCTTTGGTGTAGAAATCGTAGAACGGGTTCCCATTGAAATGAAACCACAAAAATTCGATGAATTTTACTTAGAAACAAAGAAAAATAAAATGGGCCATATCCTTCCGCACTTACACTAATCGCAGTGTATGCGCAATGCATTTCGTCCATACGAAGGCTTGTCTATCCTAGGCAAGCCTTCTTTTTATCGTATTGTTTCAATACAAATTGGTCTTTATGATACTCAATCAAACCGTCTCGTTTCATCTTGCTAAGCTCAGCCGACATCGCACTGCGATCGACAGACAGGAAATCGGCCATTTCTTGTCGATTAAAAGGCAGCGTAAACGTATGCGAATGTTGTCTAAGGGCTTCATCAGATAAATAAAACATAATTTTTTGTCGTGTAGATCGTTGGGTAATATAGCGTATTTTTTCGGTCAGTTGTCGATTGCGCCTAGCCATTACAGCCAACACATTCATCATAAATTTTCCCTGTGGCGGAGTCATCATATGGGTTGCCAACAAAAACTGGCTGACAGGAATACAAAGAACTTCGGCTTTTTCTACAACGGCTACGCTGACCGTTGCAACCGAATCGGGAAGACAGGCAAAGGCCTCACCAAACATGCCGCCTGGACGAACTTGGCGCAAAATATTACGATTTCCCCAGTAATCTTCCTGTATAATATGCACCATCCCCGTGAGCAGAATATATATACATGCAACAGTATCGCCGGCATAAAAAATAAAACTTCCTTTGCCATAGGTCTGCCGTTTGACCGGCATTTCATCCAACAGTAACCTGATTTCTTCACTGGATATATTATAAAAAAGTTCTGAATTGCGAATCGTAAGCAAATCTTTCTTCATCGTCTTCTCTCCTATGCACAATACATGATAAAAAATAAGAAAACGGTTGTAAAAACAACAGCATTTCTACTTGTATTATACTATACTTTTTTTGTAAGATACATGTGAAATCAGTTTATACAACAATCTATATACGGAGGTATACCTACTATGATTCGAAGAATTATTCATATTGATACACAAAAATGCAATGGCTGCGGTGCCTGTGCCGCAGCGTGTCATGAAGGTGCCATTGCCATGGTAAACGGCAAAGCCCGTCTCATGCGCGATGATTACTGCGACGGCCTCGGCGACTGTCTGCCCCACTGCCCGACGG
>CALBLM010000307.1 GCA_937895695.1 uncultured Megasphaera sp. | reverse complement strand
CTAAATCAAACATCGCTGCACTAGCCAAGGCTGTATTAAAATCATCACACATGGCTTCTTCAAAGGCTTCTTCATCTTTTTTTGCTACGTCAAGAAGCTGTGTTGCTTCTTTAGATTTAGCACCAGCAGGCATATCCAACAATTCCAAAACATTATCAATCGCCGTACCAAGACGTTCCAAACTACGTGTCATTTCTTCCAACCGTTCATCGCTGAAATCCAAGGGACTTCTGTAATGATTGGAAATCAAGAAAAAGCGGAGCGCATCGGCACTATAATGAGCCAATACGTCTTTAACCAAGAAGAAGTTATTTAAGGATTTACTCATTTTTTCAGAATTAATCGTAATAAATCCATTATGGAGCCAGTATTTAACCATAGGCTTTTTACCGGTATACGCTTCTGACTGGGCAATTTCATTTTCATGATGCGGGAAAATCAAATCACTGCCACCACCATGGAAGTCAAAGGTATCTCCTAAATATTTATTACTCATGGCGGAGCATTCGATATGCCAGCCCGGACGGCCTTTTCCCCAAGGACTATCCCAAGAAGGTTCGCCTGGTTTTGCACCTTTCCAAAGAGCAAAATCCATCGGATTATGTTTGCGATCATCTACTTCAATGCGAGCTCCTGCCATCATATCATCCAAACTGCGGCCGCTTAATTTTCCGTAATCTGCAAATTTTTCAACACTATAGTACACATCATGGTCAATCACATAGGCATACCCTTTATCGATCAAGGTCTGTACCATATGGATAATATCTTCCATATGTTCCGATACGCGGGGATACTTATCAGCACGGCGGATATGTAATTTATCCATGACGTCAAAATAGGATGCAATATAGCGATTAGCAATCGTATCCCACGTAACGCCTTCTCCATTAGCCGCATTAATAATTTTATCATCTACATCTGTAAAGTTTTGAACATGTGTAACTTCATAGCCCAAATGTTCTAAATATCGTTTAATAACATCCCAGGTAACAAAAGGACGCGCATTCCCCATATGAGAATGATTATACGGTGTAATACCGCATACATACATTTTGACCTGTCCCGGCATAACCGGCACAAATGTTTCTTTTTTACGAGTTAAGGTGTTATACACTTTTAATTCTCTCATGTTATACCTCCTATATGATAAAAAAAGGCCGCCATCCCTTTGACAGAGACGGTGGCCCGTGGTTCCACTCTGTTTTTATGGCATCATGCCACAATCTTAACGCACATAACGGGTGCTGCCGAATCAGACTACTATCGTTTCGCCTGATCTGCTCACAAAGGCAACGCTTGCAGTTTCTGCTATATAGACACGCTCTCAGCTTTAGCCTGTCCTCTCTGTAGGGCTCATCTGCAATTTAAATTTGGTCATTGCATTTATCTACATAATAGACTGTTTGATGTACTATGTGTAATTTATAGTAACGAATAATTCTCAATCTGTCAAGGCTTTTATTTAGTCAGCAAACCACTCTGCTGCAAGCGTGCTAATACCTTTTCACGGCCCATGAGTGCTACAATAACATTGAGATCAGGACCATGCATAACACCTGTAACAGCTACACGAATCGGCATGTAAACGAATTTTCCTTTTACTTTTAATCCTTTTTGAATTTTCTTAAAGAGCGGCTGTACCGTATCCGCTGTCACTTCATCCAATGCAGCCAATTCATCATGGAACATCGTTAATACTGCCGGAGCCGATTCTTCTTGAAGAACAGCTGCTGTTTCTTCATTTTCCGGTGCAAAATCATCAGTGAAGAAAACCTTAGCCGCATCAACAATTTGTGCCCCATATTGTACATGTTCACGCATAGCCCATACCATATCTTTAAGCCATTGCATTTCTGCTGCATCCGGATTCTGAGATGCATAACCAGCCTGCTGCAAATGAGGCAGGCAAACATCCAATAATTGATCTGCATCCAGCTGTTTCATATAATGGAAATTAATCCAGTTCAATTTTTCAATGTCAAACACTGCCGGATTTTTGGCAACGCGATCTAATGTGAACTGCTGAATCAATTCGTCACGGCTAAAAATTTCTTGATCACTATTGGGTGTCCAGCCAAGAAGGCCTAAGAAGTTTACCAATGCATCTGGTAAATAGCCTGCATCTCGATACTGCTGTACCGATGTTGCACCATGACGTTTACTCATTTTCTTTTTATCTGCCCCAAGAATCAAAGATACATGAGCAAACTTAGGTACATCAAAACCCAATGCATGATATAAAACAATTTGGCGCGGTGTATTAGAAAGATGTTCTTCTGCACGAATAACATGGGTAATATGCATTAAAGCATCGTCAATAACAACACAATAGTTATATACCGGAATACCGTCCGATTTTACAATAACAAAATCGCCGACTTTGTTGGAATCAAATGTAACATGGCCGCGTACCAAATCATCAACTTCCAGCGTTTCATTCTTCGGCGTTGCAATACGAATAACATATGGACGGCCTTCTTTTAAATACTGTTCTACCGTTTCTTTAGGCAAATGACGGCATTTACCGCTGTATACCGGTGTTTCTCCTTTTTTCAGCTGTTCATCTTTTTCCGCTTCTAATTCTTCGGGCGTGCAAAAACAGTAATAGGCTTTTCCTTCGGCCAGTAATTTTTCTGTGTATTTTTTATAAATTTCCAATCGTTCTGTTTGACGATATGGACCATCCGGGCCGCCAACATCAATACCTTCGTCCCAGTTAATCCCCAGCCATTTCAAAGCTTCTTTGATATTTTCTTCTGATTCACTGGTAGAACGTTTTCTATCTGTATCTTCAATACGAACAACAAATTTGCCGCCTGTATGTTTAGCTACTAAATAATTAAACAGTGCCGAACGAGCACCACCAATATGAAACGGACCAGTAGGACTGGGAGCAAAACGAACGCGAACTTCTTGTGACATGAAAAATTCCTCCTAAATAGTTCTATATTTGAGTACCATAGCTGCTGCCTGCGCGGCCATGCCTTCTTCTTGACCGACAAAGCCCAGCCGTTCTGTCGTTGTCGCTTTGACAGAAACAGCGGCTTTATCGATTTGCAGCGCTCTGGCAATATTACGAATCATCTGCGGCACATATTCTTTAATTTTAGGACGCTGTGCCAATAATGTAACGTCCACATTAATAATCCGGCAGCTATTTTCAATTAAAATCTGCCGTACCTTCTCTAATAATGTAACACTTGATATATTTTTAAATGTTGCATCTGTATCTGGAAAATACGTTCCAATATCCTTTAGCCCTGCTGCACCCAGTAAGGCATCCATCACGGCATGAATCAATACATCTGCATCTGAATGGCCTGCCAACCCTCTATCAAACGGTACTTCGACACCACCTAAAATCAGCTTGCGGCCTTCCGTCAAAGGATGAACATCATAGCCACTGCCTACGCGATGTTCTGTAGGGCCATTAAGATAAAATTCCAAAATGGGGACATCATCCATCGTCGTTACTTTATGATTTCGTTCATCCCCTTGCAAGATAACGATCTTTTTTCCCATGGCTTCGACCAAGGAAGCATCATCGGTCCCATTGATATGATGTTCTTTCGCATATGCATGGGCTGCTATCAGCACATCACGGCGAAAAATCTGCGGTGTTTGTGCTGCTATCAATCGACTACGTTCCAAGGTTCTTACGGTTTGTGCTCCCTGGATAGTGGTACTTTCTCGTTCTTTCACCGTATCTTTTACAGGTATCGCATAAATAGCTGCTTCAGCCTGTTCCATGACCGATACGGCATTATCATACCACTCCGGTCCGGCATATGGTCTAGAACCATCCTGCACCATGACGACATCCGTATCTGCACTGGTCGCTATCAATCCATTATATACAGAATCTTCCCTCTCTGCCCCACCTAAGGCAAAGCGAACGGGCTTTGCTGGATGCAGGGAGGTCACAATATCAGCAATATCATCATGATCACATTCGGCATTGACAATCACAACTTCATCAACACTCGATGCAGCAAACACATGCTGTAATGTATGCGCCAGTACAGGTTTACCGCATAAAGGATAAAACAACTTATTTCGTTCATAGCCAAATCGCCGGCCTGAACCGGCAGCTACGACAATAACAGATACTTTCAACACATTCACCTACTCATCTGCAACTTTTACAAAAATCATCCGTCCGGCAGATGTCTGCAATACGGATGTGACCGTAACAGGCACTGTCGTACCAATATATTTTTGTCCGTTCTCTACTACAATCATCGTGCCGTCATCCAAATATGCAATCCCTTGATTTTCTTCCTTCCCCGATTTAACAACGAGAACTTCCATTTGTTCGCCAGGAATCCGAGCTGGTTTTAAAGCATTTGCCAAGTCGTTTATATTTAACACAACAACCCCTTGAAGAGCAGCCACTTTATTTAAATTATAATCATTCGTTACAACCTTCGCATTAATTTTTCTACCCAGGCGTACTAATTTAGAATCAACACCCTGTACATCATCAAAATTATCATTGATAATGCGAACTTCAACGTAATTATCTTCTTGCATTTGCTTTAAAATATCCAAACCACGACGGCCTTTGTTTCGCTTTAACAAATCGGAAGAATCAGCAATCAATTGCAGTTCTTCCAACACGAAAACCGGAACCAGTAACGGTCCCTCCAAAAATCCGGTGCTGCATATTTCTGCAATGCGCCCGTCAATAATAGAGCTCGTATCCAATAACTTACCGGAAAATTCCGCATTGCCAGTCGTCGGTATCATGACAGCATTATCCCTGTTTTGTTTACCAAGGCGCAGGGTACTCATAAGACTTATAATATCATTTCGTTTACGGATCGCAATACTCATACCAGCGTATCCAAAAATAATACTGAATACAATAGGACCATATGCGCCTATAATAGGCAGTCGGGCAAACGCCAATCCTATTAAATTAGCAATTATAAGTCCAAAAAGCAAACCCAGCGTTCCGACTATCAAATCCTGGCTTTCAAAATCACTTAATCCTATTTCAATTCGTTCAATGGCTTTCCAAATCAACCGCAATACGAAGGGCGAAATAATATAACCTAATAAAAATCCAAGCAGTACACCTATCATATAAGCAATAACGGTCAACAACGTTGTACCAAAAATACTGCCATGAAATATTTCCACTTCCAGTTCTGTACTAAAGTACGGTGTCGTTACGACTTGATCGGCAATCATTACAAATACAACTGCCATAATCAGCATGATAACGCCTCTTATGATGTTATCTGCAATTTTTCCGCCATTAAATTTTTTTATTTTTTTATCTTTTCCTATTTCTCTTGTACCAGATTCATGTGAATTTCCCATATTGAAGCACCCCCTTTACATATTGAATTGTATTGTCATAACTATATAACTATATCACATTTTATGCCTATAAACCATAATAAACGTTAAAACTACCATAAAATTTATAAGGTTTTATATAATAGGATCATCAAACGCTTTTTGAATAGCTTCCTGCAGCGTCGACACGCATATAATGTGCCCGCCTTGCACTTCTTTCAACGGCACATCGTCTTGATTCCCTTTAGGAATAATAAAGGATTGAAATCCTAGTTTAGCTGCTTCTTTGACGCGACGCAGCGCATGAGGTACGCGGCGAATATCCCCAGTAAGACCTACTTCCCCCATTACGACAATACGGCTGTCCATCGACACATCCCTCAAACTGGAATAAACAGCCAACGCAATTGGCAAATCTGCTGCCGTTTCTGTAATGCGCAAGCCGCCAACCACATTAATATATACATCCTGATTTCCCAACGACATCCCCACTCGTTTTTCCAATACAGCCAATAAAATAATCAGCCGGTTATAATCCATGCCCGATGCCGTACGACGCGGTACTGGAAATACAGAATGAGCTGTTAAGGCTTGAATTTCGCCTAATAATGGACGCATGCCATCCATAACAGCAGCAATGGCTGAGCCTGCCTGATTCGCAGCTCGTTCAGCCAACAGCATCTGAGATGGATTCGTTAATTCAGCTAATCCATTTTCATTCATCGTAAATAATCCTGATTCATTCGTTGAGCCAAAACGATTTTTAATGCTGCGTAACACGCGAAACTGATAGTTACGTTCACCTTCAAAATACAGAACGACATCTACCATATGCTCCATCATCCGAGGACCGGCAATCGTACCTTCTTTCGTTACATGACCGATTACAATGACCGGAATTATTTCAGTTTTGGCAAAGGTCATTAGCTGGCTCGTACATTCCCGAATTTGGCTCAAGCTTCCCGGCGTACTATCTGCTTCACTGGTATACATCGTTTGAATGGAATCGACAACTAACAAAGATGGCCGCAAACGTCTGGCTTCTTGCAGTATGGCATCCAGTGCCGTATCTGCCTGTATCATTAAATTAGCTGCTTGAATCCCTAATCGTTGCGCCCGCATCTTAATTTGTCCAGCCGATTCTTCACCAGAACCATATAGAACAGTACCTTTCGTTTGACATACGGCGGCCGCAAGTTGCAAAACAATCGTTGATTTTCCGATACCTGGATCACCGCTCAGCAATATCAAAGCTCCCGGCACAATTCCTCCACCAAGGACACGATCCAATTCGCCAATGCCAGTCGCAATACGTATCATATTTTCCATTGCAATGTCCGGCAATGCAGCTGGCTTAATACCTGCGCCGCTTCGTTGTATACTACGGCTCCCCTTCGGAGCTGCTGCCGCTTCCTCTTTTTCTACCATCGTATTCCATTCACCACATTGTGGACATCTTCCCAACCAACGGCTGGATATACTGCCACAATTGGAACACACATAGCGAACTTTTCGTTTTGCCATGATCGTTTAACTCCTTTATATAATATACAATTTTATAAATTATGTCTTCTGTTGATTTACCAAGTTCTGCCAATACGCCGCTAGGTCTGCATTCTTTGCTACGCCCTCGCCCGCTGCATACGCATGGGCCAAGTTTTTCATTCCTTCTATATATCCCGTTGCCGCTGACAATGAAAACCAATATACAGCCTGCGTAAAATCTTGGGATACACCGCGACCGTCCCGATATAATTGGCCCAAGTTATTTTGTGCCGGACCATCACCAGCTAACGCAGCCTTTTGATACCAAACGGCTGCTAACTGTTCATTTTTAGATACGCCCCAGCCCATTTCATATAAATACCCCAAGTTATTTTGGGCAATATAATTTTCTTGTTCTGCTCCTTTGCGATACCAATAGGCCGCTTTTTCATAATTTGTAATCCCTGTATATCCAAATTGATACATAATTCCCGTATTGCACTGTCCATCAGCGTCACCATGTAACCCAGCCCGTTGATACCAATATAAGGCCTTTTTATAATCTTGGCATACTCCCTGACCTATTTCATATAAATGTCCCAGATTATTTTCTGCCGGGCCATATGACTGTTCCGCAGCACACCGATACCAATAGGCAGCTTGTACGGCATCAGCATCAACCCCCAATGCATGTTCGTACTGATAAGCCAAATTATATTGTCCCACCGGATTTCCTTGATTGGCGGCTATCCTATACCAGTACGCAGCTTTGCTATATTTTATAGTGTCGTCTTCATTCTCTGAAAAAAAATACCAATCACCCATCTTGCATTGTGCTGTCTCATCGCCGGCAAAGGCGGCCTTTTCTATTTTTCCTATCGAGGTATTCACGATACTCCTATCCTTTCTATTTCTTCGTAAAAATTATACCAATAAGAACCGCCTTCAACAAGAGTTTTATTTTTTTCTTTTTGTTCTATTGACTTTTTGACCTTTATGAGTATAATGATACTTGAGGTTAGGCGATAAGCCCCCTCACCCAATAGATTGAATGAAAAAGTACCTGTAAGTAAGGAGGTCTTAATTATGGGAAATGAAAAATACACGCAAAAAGTAATTGA